>CAMPGP010000087.1 GCA_946885545.1 uncultured Altererythrobacter sp. | reverse complement strand
CTGCGAAAACCGCCGGCAGCAGTCGGGGCACGGTACGTGCCGACGGCGGCGAGGAAGCACTCGTCGACCGCCTGCCGCGCGAAGCCAGTGAAGGCGCGCCGCTTCGTGTCGAAGTGCTCCGCGCGGCGATCGGCGAGCGCGGCCGGAGCAAGCTCGCGCACGTCCGCCCGACAAATCGGCCGCTCGCGCGCCACACTCTCGCGGAGCGGCTCCGGTCCGAAGGTCGTGATGTGAAGCTCGTCCGCCGCTTCCTCGAAGGCGACTGGAACGAGCTTGCGGCCGAGGCGATCGAGGGAACGACCGAATTTGCCGGTGGCAGCCTGATCTTCGCCCCGACCCCTGGCATGACGGTGATCGACATCGACGGCACCTTGCCCGCGCGAGACCTCGCGATGGCCGCCATCGCTCCTCTTGCCGACGCGATCCGTCGGCTCGATCTGGGGGGATCGATCGGGATCGATTTTCCAACGCTCGAAGCAAAGGCCGATCGGCGGGCTGTAGACGCGGCGCTGGCGGAAGCCCTGGCCGACTGGCCGCATGAACGCACCGCGATGAACGGGTTCGGCTTTGTCCAGCTCGTCGCTCGTCTCGAGCGTCAATCTGTGCTGCACCGCGCGCATTTTCAGCGTGCCGCGTTCGTCGCGCGGCAGCTGCTGCGCCGCGCCGAGCTTGTCGAGGAACCGGGAACCCTGCTGCTGACGTGCCATCCGGCCGTCGCCGGTGCGATCGCGCCCGCCTGGCGCGACGAACTCGCGCGCCGAAGCGGGCGCGAAGTGCGGATCGCGGAGATGCCCACCCTTGCGCCGGAAGCGGCTTTCGCGCAGGCGGTCACCAGATGAGTACCGCCAAGACCTGCCCGATGTGCCGCAAGCCCCGCAGTGCCGACTTCGCACCGTTCTGCTCGACCCGCTGTCGCGACCGCGACCTGGCGCAATGGTTCAACGACGGCTACACGGTTCCCGGTCGCCCGGCATCGCCAGACGAGATCGCGCGCGACGACTGATTCCCCCCTTGCCAACTTTCGCGGCCTTCGCCATAGGGCCGCTTCCAACCGCTCGCCGGCCCCATTGGGGTCGCTCGCAGAGTGCAGGCCTCGGTAGCTCAGTTGGTAGAGCATGCGACTGAAAATCGCAGTGTCGGTGGTTCGAATCCGCCCCGAGGCACCACCTCCTTCCCGCCTTTGCCCCGCCGTGAATGCGTCGAGGCCTGATTGCCTTGAAGCGCCGATCGCGGTATGGGCGGCCTCCTGCCCCGGACCCTGCGGAACCAACTCAGTCCCGCAAGCCGGGGCGATGTCATTTTCGCGTGCCCTTTTTTGTGTCCAAGGAATTCCCGATGGCTCGTCGCCGCCAGATTTACGAAGGCAAGGCCAAGATCCTCTACGAAGGGCCCGAGCCGGGCACGCTGATCCAGTACTTCAAGGACGACGCGACCGCCTTCAACGCCCAGAAGAAGGGCACGATCAACGGCAAGGGCGTGATCAACAACCGCATCAGCGAATATGTCTTCACGCGCCTCAGCCACATCGGCATCCCGACGCACTTCATCCGCCGCCTGAACATGCGCGAGCAGCTCGTCCGCCAGGTCGAGATCGTGCCGATCGAGGTCGTGGTGCGCAATGTGGCGGCGGGGAGCATTTGCAAGCGCCTCGGCCTCGAGGAAGGCGAGCCGCTGCCGCACACGCTGATCGAATACTACTACAAGGACGACGGCCTCGGCGATCCGCTGATCGCGGAAGAGCACATCGCCTGCTTCAACTGGGCTTCGAACGAGGAAATGCAGGACATCGCCAGCATGGCGATCCGCGTGAACGATTTCCTGTGTGGCATGTTCGCCGCGATCGGCATCCGACTGGTCGACTTCAAGCTCGAATTCGGCCGCATCTGGGACGGCGACTACAGCCGCCTCATACTCGCCGACGAGATAAGCCCCGACGGCTGCCGTCTGTGGGACATGACCACCGGCGAGAAGCTCGACAAGGATCGCTTCCGTCGCGACCTTGGCGGCGAGGAAGAAGCCTATCAGGAGGTCGCCCGCCGCCTCGGACTTCTCCAGAACGAGGACAACGGCCCCGGCGAAGTGTTCGACCTCTCGGCCCACCGCGGCAAGCTGCGCAGCTCCCCGAAGCCGAAAAAGTAAGGCTTTAGATCACGTAGCTGAGCGCCATCCCGCTCGGCCCGATGGCGTAGGCGCAATCGGGCATGTGGTCGCCGTCGACCTGGACCGGGGAGACGCAGCGGTCGAAGGTCACGCGGCGGCACGTGCGGATTTTGGCCAGACCCAGGCGATCGAGCGGCAGGCGCAGCATGGCGGCGGTCGTCATCGCGATGGTGCCGAGCCGGGTCGAACGGTGGAGCGTGATGAGCTCGACCGAATCGGCCGCCAGCGCCGCGCGCGGGCTGAGCCTGAACGGCCCGCCGTAAAGCGCCCCGTGCGAGACGATCGCCGCCTCGGCCTCGCAGCCGAACGGCGTGCCGTCGGAAAGCTCCCCGCTGATCGCCATCGTGGCGCGCGGCCAGCGGCGAAGCTGGCGCATGATCGCGACAACATAGGCATAGCGCCCGATACGCTTCTTGAGCGCTGACGAAACGTCGGCCACCGCATGACTGTCCGGCCCGATGCTGAGACAGGCCACGACCGGCATCGTCCCCAGTCGGTAGAGCGGTGCGCGCACCCAGCTTTCCGGTCCGCGTGCCCATGCGCCGAGCACTTGTTGGGCAAGTCGCGAGGGATCCTTCGCATAGCCGAGTTCGCGTGCGACGAGGTTGATTGTCCCCGAAGGCGCGATGGCGAGAGGTACGCGGCTTGCCGCGTCGCCGAGAGCGTGCACCGTGTCGCGCAAGGTCCCGTCGCCTCCGTGGACGCAAACGAGGTCGGCCTCGCCGGAGAGCCAATCGCCTTCCACTCGGCTGGGAACGGGCGTCACGGTCGCACCCCGTGCGGTGAACGCCGCGACGAGCGCATCGAGCCGCGGCTGGCGGAAATTGCCCGCAGCGGGATTGTAGACGAGATCGATCTTCATCGCGCCGATCCTTAGGGCCTCCGGCTTTCCAAATGAACAAGCGCCCGCTTGCCCCGGCCGCACTTGCACGCCATAGGCTGCGCGCGAGTCCCGAGCCAGCTTAGCGAAAGGCGCGCCGCCCCATGAAAGTCCGCATCCATGTCAGCCTCAAGCCCGGCGTCCTCGACCCGCAGGGCCGCGCGGTGCACCACGCGCTCGAAGGCCTCGGCTTCTCGGGCGTGGAAGACGTGCGCGTCGGTCGCCTGATCGAGCTCGACGTCGCCGACGGCACCACCGAGGCGCAGCTCGAGGACATGTGCCGCAAGCTGCTCGCCAACACGGTGATCGAAAACTTCCGCATCGAGACGACGGAGACCGCATGATGGCCTTCCGCGCGGCGGTCATCACCTTTCCCGGCTCCAACTGCGACCGCGACATGGCGGTGGCGCTGGAAAAGGTTTCCGGCACGCCAGCGCTTCGCGTGTGGCACGGCGACGCCGAACTGCCCGAGCGGCTGGATTTCATCGCAGTGCCGGGCGGATTTTCCTACGGCGACTACCTGCGCTGCGGCGCGATCGCGAGCCGCAGCCCGATCATGCGCGCGGTGATCGAAGCGGCCGGGCGCGGCGTGCCGGTGCTTGGCGTGTGCAACGGATTCCAGGTGCTGACCGAGAGCGGTCTGCTGCCCGGCGCGCTGATGCGCAATGCCCAGCTCAACTTCACTTGCCGCACCGCTCCGCTACGGGTGGAAAACAGCCAGTCGCTGTTTACCGGCGGCTACGACAGCGGGCAGGAAATCATGCTTCCGGTCGCGCATCACGACGGCAATTACTTCGCCGACGATCAGACGCTCGATCGCCTCGAAGGCGAAGGCAGGGTGGCGTTCCGCTATCTCGACAGCGTCAACGGATCGCGCCGCGACATCGCAGGTATCCTGAACGGCGCGGGCAACGTCCTCGGCATGATGCCCCATCCCGAGCGCGCGATCGAACCGGACCACGGCGGCAGCGACGGTCGCGGACTGTTCGAAAGCGCGGTGAAGGGCTTGGTGGCGGCGTGAGGGCCTAGGCGGTCAGCCGCACCTCAAGGTTGCGGAACAGTACCTGCACGTCGTCGGCCGGCATCGGACGGCCGAAATGGAAACCCTGGATCTTGTTGCAGCCGAGCGTGCGCAGCATGTCGGCCTGCTCCGCCGTCTCCACGCCTTCGGCCGTCGTGGTCATCTCGAGGCTTTGCGCCATCGCGACGACCGCGCGAACGATCGCGAGGCTTTCCGGACTCCCCTGGGCGGCGCCCTGGACGAACGTCCGATCGACCTTGATGGTCGAAAACTGCAGCTTGCGAAGGTAGCCGAGCGAGGAATAGCCGGTCCCGAAATCGTCGAGCGCGACGGTGCAGCCGAGCGCCATGACCTGTTCGAGCGAATTGCGAGCGATGTTCGCATCACGCAGGAAGATACTTTCGGTCACTTCGATCTCGAGCCTGCGCGCGTCGAGCCCGCTCGCGGACAGCGCGTGCACGACGGTGCTGGCGAATTCGGGTTCCAGCAACTGCTCCGGCGATACGTTCACGGCGATGCGCACATGGCCGGGCCATCGCGTCGCCTCATGGCAGGCCTGCTCGAGAACCCAAGCGCCGATCGGGACGATCAGGCGCGTGTCCTCCGCCAGCGGAATGAACTTGCCCGGGCTGACGAAGCCGTGCTCGGTGCTGTTCCAGCGCATCAGCGCCTCGAAGCTGACGATCGCTTCGCTTTGCGCGTCCACCACGGGCTGGAAATTGAGCGTGAGTTCGCCGCGATCGAGCGCACGGCGCAGAGCCTGCTCGAGCTTCCGCCGTTCTTCGGCCGAGGCGTGCAGCGCGGGTTCGTAGCTGAAATGCCCGCTCCCGCCCTCGTCCTTGGCGCGATAGAGCGCAAGGTCGGCGTTTCGCATGAGGTCTTCGACCGTCTTGCCGTCGCGCGGGCCAAAAGCCGATCCCACGCTGGCGCCGACGTAGAGCATGTGATGGTCGATCTGGTAGGGTTGCGAAAGTCGCTCGATCACCCGCCTTGCGATATCCGCCACGCGGCTCTTTTCCGACGCGTCGCGCACGACGATGGCAAATTCGTCGCCGCCGAGCCGCCCGCAGAGCGCGCCGTCGTCCATCAGCTCCTTCAGCCGGAAGGAAACCTGCGCCAGGAGCTGGTCGCCCACGAGGTGGCCAAGCGAATCGTTCACAGCCTTGAAGCGATCGAGATCGATCATCAGAAAGGCGCACCGCGTCCGCCACTGCTTGGCATAACGCAGCGCATCGCCGAGCGCCTCGTTGAGCATGAGCCGGTTCGGCAACCCGGTTAGCGTGTCGTACCGCGCGAGATAGGCGATCTTTTCCGATGATTCGCGCTGCTGCGTGACGTCGGAGCCGACGCCGCGGAACCCCGCGAATGCGCCACCTTCCTCGAATAGCGGCGTGCCCGACAGCTCCCACCAGCGCGCCTCGCGTCCAATTGAAACCTTGACCAGCAGGTTGGAAAAGCTCTCGCGCCGTTTCATCCGCTCCGCGAGATCGTGGAGGCTCGGCGGAAACTGACCGCTTTCCCAGGTATCGCCCGCGACGAGTTGGAGAAACGACTGACCTTCGAGTTCTTCCGGACGCTTGCCCAGCGCGAAAGAGAAGCGCGGTGAGGGCCCGCGAATGCGCCGCGAAGTGTCGATCTGCCACAGCCAATCGGCACCGTTCTCCTCGAACTCGCGCAAGAGCATCGATACGACCTCGGACTTCTCCGCCACGTTGACTTCGGCGATGCGCGCCGAGAGATATATCCGTGCGATCTCGACAGTGCCGTAGGCTACCGAGACGAGGAAGAGCGTGGTCAGACCCATCATCTGCCATGCCCCTTCGAGCGCAAGCATGACGAAAGCACCGATCCCGGCAATGGCGCCGAAGACGAGCGTGCCGAGCGGCGCACCCGATACGACCAGCGCGGAACCCGCCAAAAGTCCGCCGACGGCGGCGAGAATGACGAATTTCTCGCTCGGTCCGACGAAGGGCCCGAGCCCGACCATGGCGCTTGCCCAGACCAGGCCGATCAGACCTATCCGCATGCCATGAGCGCGGACTTCGTCTTCGCTGACCTTGCGCTTGTCCGCGTCGAGCAGGCTCGCATCGCGCCGCATCACGAAAATCACGGCTGCAACCACCAGGGCCAGCCAGCCTCCGAGCAATGTGTGGGGCATCTTGCCGAAGCACACCCAGGCGACCATCGCGGCGGCAAAGAGGTGCGAGAAGAGCCGAGGCTTCCATGCCCCTGAAACTCGCGCGAGCTGCAGCCCCCGCAGGCGATGCCAGTCGGCATGGCCGCCACGTCCGAAGCCCAGGATGGACCTCACCGAAAGGCTAGCAGGATCGAATCCGTTTTCTGTGCGCTTCCCTGTCACCTGGCGGCTGTTACGCAGCAAAGGTTATGGGCCGGTAAAGCTTTGCGCGATTCGACCTTGTTTCAGGCGATTAGTCGGTAGCGGGTCCATGATCGCCGCGCTCGCCGTGCAGCGAAGCGTGCGCCCGTTCCCAGTCCCGCCCGTCGAACGTCGCAACCGTGCACTCGATCGACGAGACATCGTCAAGACAATGGAAATTGACGCTCCAGCAATCCGGGTGCGAGCGGGGCTGGTAGAAGCTCTTTACCCCGCAAATTCGACAAAAAAGATGCTCGGCCTGTCCGGTGCCGAAGCGGTAGCTCGTCAGCGATCCCTCCTCGCTCGTCAGCTCGAATTGCGAGTGCGGCACGATCAGATGGTGGAACCCCGTCACGCTGCACGCGGAACAATTGCAGTCGAGCAGTTCGACCGGCGGGGCGATTTCCGCCTCGAAGCGGATCGCCCCGCAATGGCAACCGCCGCCAACCTTCATTCGACCGTGACCGATTTCGCCAGGTTGCGCGGCTGATCCACGTCGGTGCCCTTGGCCACGGCGACATGATAGGCGAGCAATTGCACCGGCACGGCATAGACGAGCGGCGCGATCAGCGGGTGCACCTTGGGCATCTGGATCGTCGCCAGGCAGCCCTCGCCCGCCTCCAGCAGTCCTTCGGCGTCGGAAATCAGCACGATCTTGCCGCCACGTGCGCGCACCTCTTGCATGTTGGAGACAGTCTTCTCGAACAGCGGCCCGGAAGGCGCGAGCACGATCACCGGCACGGCCTCGTCGATCAGCGCGATCGGCCCGTGCTTCATTTCGCCCGACGCGTAGCCTTCGGCATGAATGTAGCTGATTTCCTTGAGCTTGAGCGCACCTTCGAGCGCGAGCGGGTAGTCCGGCCCGCGCCCGAGATAGAGCACGTCGCGCGCCGGAGCGATCAGGTGCGCCATGCCCGCGATGTCGTCGTCATGGTCGAGCGCGGCGTTGAGCGCGGCGGGTGCTTCCAGAAGGTGGCGGACGACATCCTGCTCCTCTTGCCGGTCCATCCGCCCCTTCTTCACCGCAAGATGCGCGGCGAGCGCTGCGAGCACTGCGAGCTGGCAGGTGAAGGCTTTGGTGCTGGCGACTCCGATCTCCGGGCCGGCATGGGTCGGCAGCAGCAGGTCGGCCTCGCGCGCCATCGAGCTTGTCGGCACGTTGACCACCACAGCGATCGTCTGCCCGGCTTGCTTGCAATAGCGCAGCGCGGCGAGCGTATCGGCGGTCTCCCCGCTCTGGCTGATGAACAGCGACAGACCGCCATCCTCCAGCACCGGTTCGCGGTAGCGGAACTCGCTCGCGAAATCGATGTCGACCGGGACGCGGGCGAAAGTCTCGAACCAGTACTTGGCGACCATCCCAGCGTAGAACGAGGTGCCGCAGGCGACGATCGTGACACGCCTGATGGCGGAAAGATCGAAGTCGATCTGCGGCAGGGCGACAGTATTGTCGACCTGGTGGATGTAGCTCCTGAGCGTCTGCGCGACGACGGTCGGCTGCTCGAAGATTTCCTTCTGCATGAAATGGCGGTAGTTGCCCTTTTCGACCGCCGCGGCCGAAGCGCCCGAGGTGGTGACCTCTCGTTCGACCGGGTTGTTCTCCGCGTCATAGACCTGCGCACCCTCGCGGCGGATCACCACCCAGTCGCCCTCGTCGAGATAGGCGATCTTCTGCGTCAGCGGCGCGAGCGCGAGCGCATCGGAGCCGAGGTAGGTCTCGCCGTCGCCGTAGCCGACGACCAGCGGCGAGCCGA
>CAMPGP010000086.1 GCA_946885545.1 uncultured Altererythrobacter sp. | reverse complement strand
CGGCGCGGCTGGCGAGCCAGTCGACGATCTTGCCCTTGCCCTCGTCGCCCCACTGAGCGCCGATCACGGTTACATTGGCCATTTTTCCGGGTGCCTACCTGCTACGCTGCACAAACGCCGCGGGCGTTAGGCGCTGCGCCGGTGCAGGGCAAGGCGAGAAGCGGGATAGATCGCACGCCCCGCGCATTGTGACCGGACAAGGAGAACGCAATGCCCGACACTCCCACCCTTACCCTCAACGACGGGCGCAAGATGCCGCAGCTCGGCTTCGGAACCTGGCAGATCGACGACGACAAGGCCGCGGAAGCGGTCGAGACCGCGCTCGACGTCGGCTACCAGCTGATCGACACCGCCGCCGTCTACGGCAACGAGCGAGGCGTGGGCGACGGGTTGCGCGGGCACGAGGCGACCTGGGTCACGACCAAGATCTGGAACGAGAGCCAGGGATACGACCGCACGCTGCGGGCGATGGACAAGTGCCTCGCAAGGCTCGGGCGCGAAAGCGTCGACCTCGTGCTGATCCATTGGCCATGCCCCGCGAACGAACTGGCGGTGGAGACATGGACGGCGCTGGTCGAACTGCGCACGCAGGGCAAGGCGCACTCGATCGGGGTCTCCAACTTCCGCGCCGAGGACCTCGAGGCGGTGATCGAGGCGACCGGAGTGGCGCCCGCGGTAAACCAGATCGAACTGCATCCCGGCTTCCAGCAACGCGATCTGCGCGAACTGCATCGCGAACTCGGGATCGCGACCCAGAGCTGGTCGCCGCTCGGTCAGGGCGCGGGACTCGGCCATCCGGCGATCCAGGCCCTCGCCGAGGAAACGGGAGAGCCAGCCTCCGCGGTCATTCTGCGCTGGCACCTGCAACACGGCCTCGCCACGATCCCCAAGGCAACCGGGCGCGACCATATCGCGGCGAATTTCCGCGCGCTCGACTTCGAGCTGACCCCCGACCAGATGGCGCGGATCGACGCGCTCGACGACCCCGACGGCCGCATCGGACCCGATCCGGCGGAGCTGAACTAGGCCCTGTCGGCGACCCGGCGCAGCGCTGCGACGTAAGTCTCCGCGCCTTGCGCGCCGGGGATGAGGAACTTGCCCGCCACCACCATTGCCGGAACGCCGGTGATATTCATCTCCATCGCCTGCGCTTGCTCCGCGCGCACCCTGGCTGCGAGTTCGTCGCTGTCGAGCGCGGCGCATACCGCGCGGCGGTCGAGTCCTGCTTCCCGCACGATATCGAGCAGCACCTCGCGCTCGCCGATCGGACGGCGGCGGTTGAAGTGCGCGCGGAACAGCGCGAGCTTGAGCTCGGTCTGACGCTCCGCGCCGTGCGTTGCGAGCGCACAGGCCAGCAGCTGGTGCGCGGCGAAGGTGTTCCACATCATCGCGGGTGGTGGTTCGCCCTCGCCCTCCCACTCGAGCGAGACCCCGGCCTCGCGCGCCATGGCGTACATCCGCTCGCGGACCGCCTGTCCTTCGGCGGCGCTGCGGCCGTATTTGCGGGCGATATGCGCCTGCTGCTCCTCGCCCTCGGGCGGCATGTCGGGGTTGAGCTCGAACGGGCGCCAGCGGACGTCCGCGGCGAGCTCGCCTTCGAGCTCGGTCAGCGCCTGGGCGAGGTAGCCCCAGCCGACCAGGCACCAGGGGCACATCACGTCGGACCAGATGTCGATCGAGAGCGTCCTCATCGAGCAATCCACCAGCGCAACAGGTGGTGCGCGATGGCATGCGGTGGCGGGGCGAGGAACGGCGCGTCCGCGTCGCCCGCCAGCGCGGCTTCGACTTCGTTACGGGTGAACCAGCGGACCTCGGCCATCTCGGTCTCGTCGATCGTCAGCGCGTCGTCGTCGGCGTAAGAGTGGCAGCCGATCATGAGCTGGCTCGGGAAAGGCCAGGGCTGGCTGGCGACATAAGTCACGTCGCGCACGCGGACGCCCGATTCCTCGAGCACTTCGCGCGCGACCGCTTCCTCGATCGACTCGCCCGGCTCGACGAAGCCCGCGAGCGCGGAGAAGCGGCCCTCGGGCCAGCCGAGCCCGCGGCCGAGCATCAGCCTTCCCCCGTGCTCGACCAGCATGATCGTGACCGGGTCGGTGCGCGGGAAATGCTGCGCCCCGCATGCGCCGCAGTCGCGCTGCCAGCCGCCCTTGGCGAGCGTCGTAGCCTCGCCGCAAGCCGCGCAGAAGCGGTGTCGGGCGTGCCAGTCGACCACGCTGCGCGCGCCGCCGTAGAGTGCGAGATCCTCGGGCGCGAGCGACGCCATCAGGCTCCACAGCTGGGGATTCGCCATGCGCGGCGACGCATCGCCGCGTGGCGGCACCACGGCGAAGCAGGCCCTGCCCTCGTCCAGCCCGAGAAACACCAGCTCGGCATCGTCCGGCGCGTCGGCCAGCGTACCCCAGGCGAGGCGCCCGTCATCGTCGATCGCAGGCATCATTCCGTCGAGCGCGAGCAGTCGCGCTCGCCAGCCCATGTGGCCGGCAAGCGCCTCCGGATCGGCGCGAACGTGGTCCGCGCGGTCCAGCCGGCAACCGCAGAATGCGAATGGCCCCACTCCGCTCAGCCCTGCGCCATCGCCATCACGTCGGCGACGACCGCCTTGGGGAAGTCCGCATGGAGCGGGTAGGCCTCGGCCGGCATGTACTGGGTGAAGAGCCCTGCGCGGAGGCCACGCTTCATGTCGACGAAGGCGACCGTTCCCGCCGCACCACCCCAGCCGTAGCTGCCCGCCTGCTCGCCGAGCCCCACGCGGCCGCCAGCGCCGAAGCCCGACCCGGCAGCGAAGGTGTTCGCGGTGTCGACCCCTTCGGGCAGGAGGTTCGAGGTTCCGAGGCGGACCGCCGCCTCGCTCATCACGCGCGTGCCCTCGAGCTGGCCGTAGCCGACCAGCATCTGGAGGAAGCGGTCGTAGTCGCGCGGGCTCGATACCAGCCCCGCGCCGCCGAACGGGAAGGCCGGCTCCTCGAGATAGACAGATGCACGCGCGGGATCGAGCGGAAGCGGGTTCCCGTTGAGCAGTCCGTAGTTGGTGGTAAGCCGGCCGACTTCGCTTTCAGGCACGCGGAACCAGGTGCTCGTCATGCCCAGCGGCTCGAAGAAGCGCTCGTGGAGGAACACGTCGAACGGCTTGCCCGAGGCGACCTCGATCACGCGCCCGAGCAGGTCGAGAGCGACCGAATAGGACCAGCGCGTGCCCGGCTGGGCGACCAGCGGCAGGGTAGCGAGATTGTCGGCGAAAGCCTCGAGGCTGGGCGCGGGCTCTCCGCGGCCGAAGGCGGCGCCGAGCGGCAGGCGGGTCACCTGCCCCGGCACCGCGCCCGCGCGCTCGTAGGCGGCCTTGATCGGCCCCTTCTGGATGATCGAGTAGCCGAGCCCCGCGGTGTGCGTGAGCAGGTGGCGGATCGTGATCGGCCTCTCGGCGGGCTCGAGATCGGTAATCGAGCCATCGTAGGTCCTCTGCACCCGCATGTCGGCGAAAGCGGGGAGTATCTCGGCGAGCGGCTGGTCGAGTTCGAGCTTGTCGTTCTCGATCAGCAGCATCGTGGCCATGCCGGTGATCGGCTTGGTCATCGAATAGATGCGATAGAGGCTGTCGATCCCCGCGGGCGCGGCCTGCCCGATCGCCAGCGTGCCGCGCGCGATTACTTCCGGCGCGCGCTGCTGCCAGCCGAGCGCGGCGACCATGTTGGCGACCCGGCGTTCCTCGACGTAGCGATCCGCCAGCGCGGCCACCGTCGGCCAGCGGCTGGCCTGCGCGAACGCTGCGCGCCCGAACGGCAGCGCCCCCGCCATCGCCCCGGCGCCGAGCAGGGCCCCGCCCCGCAGAAGTGCGCGGCGCGACAGCACCGCTTCGTCGAACGTCCTCGATCCCATCGAACGGTCCTCTTTTGCAATCGGTCGCGGGGGTTTGCGGCATCGAGGCTGAACGGTCAATTGCCCCTTGCCGAGCTCCGCTGTGTTATCCATATAGGACACATGCTGAACATCCTCTCCATCCTCGCCGGGATCGTCGCGCTGGTGATCGTGATCCCATCCACCATCCCACTGCTGGGCTGGGGCAACTGGTTCGCGCTGCCGATCGTGGTGGTCGGGATCGGGCTCGGTGCGCTGTCGTCGAGCAACGGCGGGCGCAATTTCTGCCTGATCGTGTTCGCTATCGCGGTGATCCGCCTGATGCTCGGCGGCGGGATTATCTAGGCCAGCGCCCGCCGCGCGGCCTTGGCGAACAGCGTCGGCAGACCTGCGGCATCGAGTTCCGCCAGCGGCCACCATTTTCCTTCGCCCGACGGTTCGGCTGCATCGCGCAATACCCGCACCTGCAAGTCGAGATCGAAGTGCGTGAAGCCGTGGCGCACCGCGCCAGCGTCGCGCCATTCGCCCTCCTGCGGCGGTGTGCCGTGCCCGTCGCCGCGCGCGGACCAGCCGTCGTCGGGCAAGGCGCGCATCCCGCCGAGCATCCCGGTGCCCGGGCGTCGGACCAGCCAGACGCTTCCCGCGCGCTCGATCCACCAGGCCGTGCCGACGCGCTGCGGCTTGGCTTTCTTCTCGGCCTTGACCGGATAACGCGCGGGATCGCCCTTTCGGCGCGCTTCGCAATGTGCCGATAGCGGACACAGCAGGCACTTCGGATCGCGCGCGGTGCAAATGCCCGACCCGAGATCCATCATCGCCTGCGCGAAGTCTCCTGCGCGCTCCCGAGGCGTAATCGCATCGGTGTGATGGCGGATCGCCTTGCGCGCGCCGGGCAGTGGTTCGGCCACTGCGAACAGCCGCGCGACAACGCGCTCCACGTTGGCGTCGACCACCACCGCGCGTCGGCCGAAGGCGATCGCGGCGACCGCTGCGGCGGTGTAGTCGCCCAGCCCCGGAAGCTTGCGCAGTTCGGGCTCGGTATCGGGAAAGCCGCCCATTTCGGCGACCGTGCGCGCGCATTTCACGAGGTTGCGCGCCCGCGAATAATAGCCGAGGCCCGCCCACGCGGCCATGACCTCTTCCTCCGGCGCAGCGGCGAGTGCCTCGATCGTGGGCCAGCGCGCGGTGAAGGCGGCGAAGTATGGCTTCACCGCGGCGACCGTCGTCTGCTGCAGCATAACTTCGGAGAGCCAGACGCGGTAGGGAACCGGCGCGGGATCGCCCGGCTTCGTGCGCCACGGCAACTCGCGCGCATGGCGCCCGTACCAGCCGAGCAAAGCGCTCGCTATCGTCTCGCCACTGGCAGTCACGCGCCGCCTATGGCATGGGCACCCTCGCAATGGAACGGGACGCGAAACCGAAGAAGAAGCCGGCGGCCGGGCGCGCCTACGAGCGGCCGCGCGGCGGCGCGGCGCGTCAGATCGCGGACCTGATGCCGCAGATCGGCCGCACCGCCTTCCGCCGTTTCGGATTCGTGCAGTCGAGCGTGGTCACCCGGTGGCCCGAAATCGTCGGCGAGCAGCACGCGCGCGTCTGCATGCCCGAGGCGATGCGCTTTCCTCCGGGCGAAAAGGTCGAAGGCATCCTGCAACTGGTGGTGGTGCCCGCACATGCACCGCTGATCCAGCACGTGGTCCCCGAGATCATGGAGCGGGTGAACCGGTTCTTCGGCTACAAGGCCGTATCGCGCGTCAAGCTGCGGCAAGGCGAGGTTAAGCCGCTGCGTGCAGAAGAACGTGCGAAGGCGCCGCCCTCGCTCAAACCGATCCCGATGGAGCTGGGCGACAGCCTGCGCGACATCGGCGACCCGGAACTGCGCACGGTACTGGAATCGCTCGCCCGCAGCCTGGGCACCAAGGAGGAACAGTGACGATGAACTTCGCAGCGCTGACCAAGGCCGGGGCACTCGCGGCGGCCGCGCTATTCGCGGCCGGGAACGTGGGCAACTGGAACACCGAAGTGGTCGAAGCCGATGGCGCCCATCGGATCGGAAATCCGGATGCCAAGGTCGAGCTCATCGCGTTCGTCAGCTACACCTGCCCGCATTGCGCACTGTTCACGACCGAAGGCGAGGCACCGCTTCAGATCGCCTATATCGGGCAAGGCCGGGTGGAGATGCAGGTTCAGCCAATGCTTCGCAACCCGGCGGACCTCGTGGCCACGATGCTCGTCGCTTGCGGCGAACCTTCGGAATTCCTGCGCAACCACACGCTTTTCATGAACAAGCAGGACGAGTGGCTGGAGCGCTACCGGTCGACCGCCCCTTCGCAGCAAGCGCGCTGGCAAGAGGGTGAAACTGCCGCCCAGCGGCGCGCCATCGCATCGGACCTGGGCTTCTACGCGATGATGGAAAGCCGCGGCTACGGGCGGACGCAGGCTGACAGGTGCCTTGCCAGCGATGCCGAGGCAAAGGCGCTGACTGCGAGCACCGAGGCTGCGAGCGAGAAGTATCATGTGCACGGCACGCCGAGCTTCGTGCTCGACGGCATTACCCTGGCAGGGACGCACGACTGGTCGATGCTCGCCCCGCAGCTCGATGCCCGCTTCTGAGTGCTCGCCGGGGGGGCTTTCCCCGCGCGACAAGCTGTGGAAAGCCCCCGCCCGCGCTTCAACCGGCGCACCCCTTAGTCTAGCCTCGATCAATTCCGACAAGAACAGGACCCGACATGACCAAGCTTCGCCAGATCGCCCTCGCCTCGCTCGCGATACCGCTCGCGCTCGGCCTTGCCGCCTGCGATTCGGGCACCGAAGGCGAAGCTACGACCTCCGCCGAACCGCTCGCCGACGTGGCCGCACCGGCCGGTACCGAGTGGCGCGAGACAGTCGAGGTCACGCCCGAGGGTGGCTACCTCGTCGGCAATCCCGATGCGCCGATCCAGCTCGTCGAGTACGGTTCGCTCACCTGCCCTGCATGCGCGGCCTTTTCGCAGCAGGCTTCGGAAAAGATCCTTGGCGACTACGTCAATTCTGGCCGGGTGAACTTCGAATTCCGCTCGACCCTGATCCACGGCGGGCCCGACCTCGTGCTGACGCGGCTGATCGGCTGCGGCAGCGAGGAAGCCGCGGTTCCGCTGGCGGACCAGGTCTGGGCGAACCTCAACGACGTCACCGGCCCGATGCAGGCGAACGCCCCGGCGCTGCAGCAGGCGATGGGCCTTCCGGAGGACCAGCGCTTCACCGCTTTCGCTGAAGCTGCCGGGTTCCTCGACTTCTTCGCCACGCGCGGGCTGAGCAAGGATCAGGCGCGTGCCTGCCTGTCCGATTTCGCAGCGATGGAAGCGCTTGCCGAGAAGCTCGATGCCCAGGCGCGCGAGGACGAGGTGACCCGCACGCCGACCTTCTTCCTCAACGGGCGCATGCTCGATGAGAGTAGCTGGGCCGACATCGAGCCGATGCTCCAGAACGCCGGCGCCAGATAAGGCGCCGCAGCGGAGGGGGCTCGGCAAGCGGCGATGCAGATCAGGCGGCTCAAGCTCAGCGGTTTCAAGAGCTTCGTCGAGCCTGCCACGCTGAACATCGAGCCCGGCCTGACCGGCGTCGTCGGCCCCAACGGCTGCGGCAAGTCCAACCTGCTCGAGGCGATACGTTGGGTCATGGGCGAGAACTCGCCCAAATCCATGCGCTCGGGCGGGATGGACGACGTGATCTTCGCCGGCACCGCCAGCCGCCCGCCGCGCGACTTCGCCGAAGTCGTGCTCCAGGGCGAGACGGGCGATGGCGAGGAGCTGGAGGTGCTGCGCCGGATCGAGCGCGGCGCGGGCAGCGCCTACCGCGTGAACGGACGCGACGTGCGCGCGAAGGACGTCGCGTTGACTTTCGCCGACGCGGCCACTGGCGCGCATAGCCCGGCGCTCGTCAGCCAGGGCAAGATCGCGCAAGTCATCGCCGCCAAGCCCACCGAAAGGCGCATGATGCTGGAGGAAGCGGCGGGGATCGCCGGCCTCCACGTCCGCCGCCGCGATGCCGAGAGCAAGCTGCGCCAGACCGAAGCCAATCTCGCGCGGCTCGAAGACCTGATGGCGGGGCTCGATTCGCAGATCGCCTCGCTCCGGCGGCAAGCCAAGCAGGCCGAGCGCTACACGAAACTGTCCGACGATATCCGGGTGGCGGAGGCGCGGCTGCTGTTCGCGCGCTGGCGCGATGCGGCGGCGGCGGCGAAAACGGCGCGCGAGGAGGCGAAGACCGCCGAGGCGCGGGTCGACGCGGCCAAGGAAGCGACCGATGCGGCGCAAAAGGCGCAGCATGCGGTGGCGAAGGCGCTGGCCGAGGCGCGCGACGAAC
>CAMPGP010000085.1 GCA_946885545.1 uncultured Altererythrobacter sp. | reverse complement strand
GGTGACGATGCGACGCGAACTCTGCTCGCCGCCATCGACGACGCGCCCTCGCGGGCGACGGTCATGGCCGAGCGCGTACTGCTCGCCGCGCTGGGTGGAAATTGCCACAGCCCGATCGCGGCACACTCCGCGATCCGCGACGGCCGGATCTTGCTGCGCGCTTCGCTCTTCAGCCCCGACGGGGTCGAGCGGGTCGAGGACGACGCGACGTTCGCCGTCGGCGATGCCGAGCCCCCGGCCCGACTGGCGGCGCGGCTTCTCGCGCGGGCGACGCCGGGGATCGCGGCGCATTTCGACGGGCCGGCGTGAAAATCCTCGCGATCAGGCCAGAACCGGGACTGTCCGCGACGCTCGCAGCAGCGCGTCAGGCAGGGATCGCGGTCGAGGGTTGCGCGCTGTCGGAAGTTCGGCCGATGAACTGGCGGTCGCCGACACCTGACCGGTTCGATGCGCTCCTTCTCGGCAGCGCCAACGCCGTGCGCCACGCCGGCTCGGAGATCGCGCGGTGGCAGGGCCGAACCGCGCACGTCGTCGGCCCCGCGACCGCCGAGGCCGCGCTCCGGGCCGGGCTGGAGGTCGGTATTGTCGGCCGTGGAGGGCTGCAAAACGTCGTGGACGAGATCGCGGCGGCCGGTCCCGCGCACTTCCTGCGGCTGGCGGGCGAAAGCCACGTCCCTCTTCTGGCGCCTCCCGGTATCACGATCGAGACGCGCACGGTCTATCGGGTGGTGCACGTGCCCCTGCCCGATGAGCTTGCCGCCCGGTTCGGCGAGGGAGGCGTCGTGCTCCTCCACTCCGCCGACGCGGCGCGCCATTTCGCCGGAGAATGCGACCGGTTCGGAATTTCGCGCGAGCGGCTGGCGCTGGTCGCGCTCGCGCCGCGTATCGCCGAGGCGGCGGGCGAGGGCTGGGCGTGCGTCGAAATCGCCGCTCAGCCTGCAGACAGGGTCCTTCTGGCATTGGCCCGCGACATATGCCATTGAGCCCGCGGGAAGGCGCCGAACAAGCGTTGGTGGGTCGCAGAACGGAATTCGATGGATAATTACTCGAGCCCCGGCCGCCCGAGCGGCTCTCTGAAGCCGATTTTTGCGTCGGCCGCGATCGCCTTTCTGGCGGGCGCTCTGCTCGTCGGATACTTCGCCTGGCGGTCCGGATACGATTTCGGAGTGGGCGACGAACCCGCGCCTGCCGCCCAGGTGGAAGAAGCCATTATCGAGCCGGGACCGCTGCTTTCGCCCACGCCCACCCCGACGGCCACGGCTTCGGAGGCGGCGGCGACCGAGCGGGTCGAGCGCGTTGCCGAGCAACAGGGCGGTATCGACCAGCGCCTCGCGGCCGCAGAGCAGCGCCTCGCTCGGCTCGATCTTCAGGCGCAGGCCGCTGCCGGGAACGCTGCGCGGGCCGAGGGCCTCCTGATCGCCTTCGCCGCGCGCCGCTCGCTCGATCGCGGCGCCGATCTCGGATATCTGGCCGATCAGTTGCGCCTGCGCTTCGGCGACGCGAAGCCCAATTCGGTCGACACCGTAATCGAGTTCTCGCGCAATCCGGTGACGCTCGACGTACTCGTCGCGCGACTGGAGGGCCTCGCACCCGAACTCGCCGATGCGAACAACGAGCCGCTGATAGAGCGGATCGGGCACGAGTTGAGCCAACTGTTCGTGGTGAGGCGCGAAAGCACGCCGTCGCCGCAGCCGCAGCGCCGCATCGACCGGGCCCGCTTCTTCCTCGAGAGCGGTCGGGTCAACAAGGCGATCGAAGAGGTCGAGAAGCTGCCGGGTGCCGATCAGGCGCAGCGCTGGATCGCCGATGCGGAGCGCTACGTTGCGGCGCGGCGGGCGCTCGACCTGATCGAGACTTCGGCCGTGCTCGAGCCGCGACGGCTGCGCGACAGCGCCGGCAATCCGATCGAACAGCCGAGCCCCGCTGGCGCCGCGCTGGCCGAATAGGTCAGCCGCGCATCAGTTCGGGAACGTCTCCCGAGACGCCGCGCGCCTCGTCCATGAACCAGTGCTTCAGCGCGGGTGTGCGCTGGACGCCGGCCATGCCGAAGCGTCGCACCGCGGAAGCCGCGCGGCCGGGCACGCCGAACAGGCGGGTAAGGCCATCCGTCGCCAGCGCGACCATGAACGAGTCCAGCCCGCGCCACCGCTCGTAGCGGGCGAGTAGCTGCGCATCTCCGGGTTCGAGCCCGAGGCGCCGCCCGTCGGCCAGGACTTCGACCAGCGCTCCGACATCGCGCAGACCCAGATTGAGGCCCTGGCCCGCGATCGGGTGGATGCCGTGCGCTGCGTCGCCGACCAGCGCAAGGCGATGGCCGGTGATCCTGGCGGTGTGATGGAACCCGAGCGGAAACGACGAACGCGGACCAGCCGCTTTCACCGCGCCGAACAGATCGCCCATCCGTTTCTCGACCTCGGCGAGGAAGGCCCGATCGGACAGCTTGAGCGTGCCCGCAGCATCCTTCTCGTCGACCGTCCAGACCAGCGCGCTTCGATGCGAACCGTCCAGGCCGTCGCGCATCGGCAGGAGCGCGAAGGGGCCCGCGGGATAGAATATCTCCCATGCGACGCCCTGGTGGGGCTGTTCGTGCTCGAGCCCCGCGACGATCGCCCGGTGGCCATACTGCCATTTCGCCACCTCGAGGCCGGCATCCTCGCGGGTGGGCGACGTCCTGCCCTCCGCGCCGACCATGAGCGCGGCCTGCAGCGTGATTCCATCCGCCAGCGTGGCGGCGACCGAGTGCTCGCCCCGTTCGCGCCCGGCGACATGCGTCCGGGCATGCCATGCAATCAGCGGCTCAGCCTCAGCCGCTTCGAACAGCGCCAGCCGCAGAGTGCGATTGGCGAACATCCGCCCGAGCGAGCCTTCATGCGGTTCGGGCCGGAAATCGATTCGCCCCGGCTTGAGCTGATCGCTGACGGCGATCGTTTCGATCGGGCAGCCGTGCGGTTCGAGGCGCGGCCCCAGTCCGATGTTGGCGAACAGGTTCCAGCTGGCGGTGGAAATGGCGCTCGCCCGTCCATCGAACCCCTCGGCGGTCAGCTCCGCCGGATCGGCCCGATCGACGACGTGGCTCGACAGGCCCTTGCGCGCCGCTGCGAGGGCGAGGGTCATCCCCACCAGTCCGCCGCCCAGAATCAGGAGGTCGCGCTTGTCGTTCATCGCCTTCTCGTTGCGGGAATCTCCTTCCCGCCCTAGAGCCACGGACGTGACCGAAGCAAGGACATTGGGCGAAGCACGCGCGTGGCTGGTTTCGATCGCAGTGGCGCTGTTCGTGGCGCTCGCCCTTCTTGGTACTCAGGCCATGGCCCAGCCGACGGCCACGCCCGAACCATCGATTGGCGGGCAGGCGGGCGATGGGGAGGACGAGGCCGACAGCGCACCTCGCATCACCGACGACAACATTTCCGCACGCATCTTCGCCGACGGCGCGCCGCGTCCGGGCCGCGAATGGCAGATCGCGATAAATTTCACTCCGCGGTCGCGGGAATGGCACGGGTACTGGTCCAATCCGGGCGATGCCGGGCTCGGGATGGAGCTGGAATGGGACCTTCCGCGTGGCTGGTCGGCGGGCGAGCCGCTCTACCCGGTTCCGCGCAGGCTGGTCATCGGCGGGTTGATGAACCACGTCTACGAGGGGTCATATACCGTTCTGGTCCCGATCCGGGTGCCGCGCGGTGCGAACGTCGAGGAAGTCGAGCCGATTTCGGTGACCGCGGACTATCTCGCTTGCACCGATCAGCTCTGCGTACCGCAGCAGGCCGTGCTGGAACTGGATGCGGCCACGGCGGAAGACGACGCACGCTTCGTGCGCTGGCGTGCGCAAGTCGTGCCGGATCTCGACAGCAAGGCGAACTTCTCGATCGAGGAAGACCGGCTCCGCATCGGCATTCCCCTCCCTGCCGATATGGACCTGGCGGACCCGCATCTGTTCATCGAGGAACGCGAGCTGGGGAAGGGCAGGCGCCCCGCCTATGCGAACCGGCAAACCTTCTTTCGTGAGGGCGATCTCCTGGTGGCGGAACTGCCGCTCGACCAGCTCAATCTCCCGGCGGAAATCGTAAGGGAGCCGGAGCCGCCGACGATCGACGGCATTCTCGCCTTCTCGGACGAGTTGGGCGTTCGCTTCACCGCGGTGCCCGGTGCGGTGCCGAGCGCCGGCAGGCCGGTGGCGCTGCCCGAGATTCCCGCGCTCTGGGTGCTCGTGCTCGGAGCGATCGCGGGTGGCCTCGTGCTCAACGTGATGCCCTGCGTGTTCCCGATCCTCAGCCTCAAGGCGTTGAGTCTGGCGCGTGCCGGCGAAAGCCAGGCCGAGGCGAGGCGTGAAGGCCTCGCCTATACCGCCGGCGTCCTCGTCGCCTGCCTCGCGCTCGGGGCGATAATGCTGGGGCTGCGGTCGGCGGGCGAGTCGGTCGGCTGGGCGTTCCAGCTCCAGGAACCTGCGGTGGTCGTGGCTCTCCTCGTGCTGGCGACGGCGATCACCGCCAACCTCGCCGGGGTGTTCGAACTCCCGTCGATAGCGCTGACCCGCGGTGGCGAGCCCGCGGGCGCGTTCGCCACGGGGCTCCTCGCGGCGGTGGTGGCGACCCCCTGCACGGGCCCGTTCATGGCAGCCGCGCTCGGCGCGGCTCTGATCCTGCCCCCGTTCGAAGCCATGCTGCTGTTCGCGGCACTCGGATTTGGGCTGGCCTTGCCGTTTCTCGTCGTCGGGCTGGTCCCGGCGGCGCGACGGCTGCTGCCGCGCCCCGGGCCGTGGATGGCGACCTTCCGCAAGGTCATGGCCGTGCCGATGGCGCTGACCGCGCTCGCCTTGCTGTGGCTGTGCTTCCGGCTGGGCGGCGATGGTCTCGGCTGGAGCGCCGTCGCGCTCTGCGTGCTCGTGGCGCTCCTCCTAGTTCTTGCCGGCCGGCGTGAGGGCGCATGGCGCCGGGCAGCCTTCGCGGGCTTCATCGTTGCGGCGATCGCGGGCGCAGCTTACTTGCCCCGTCTCGCGAGCGAAAAGGTCGAAGTCGCCGAGAGCATGCTCGCGCCGGTGGCTTTCAGCGAGGAAGCGCTGGACCGCGCGCGCGCGAACGGAAAGCCGGTATTCGTCTGGTTCACCGCCGACTGGTGCGTAAGCTGCAAGGTCAACGAAAGCGTAGCGATCGAGCGCGAGCCGACGCGCGACGCCTTCCGGGAGGCGGGTGTGGTGACGCTGCGTGGCGACTGGACCCGACGCGATCCGGCGATCACCGAATTCCTGGCCGATCAGGGGGCGGCCGGCGTTCCGCTCTATCTGTGGTACGCCCCGGGCGAGGATGCGCGCCAGTTGCCCCAGGTGCTGGGGCCCGAGGCGCTGGTCAGACTGGCTCGTGCGCTTCCGGCTCGCCCGGCCGAGGGGAATTCGCCAGACACGCCTCGACGAGATTCCGCGGCCGCTGGCTCGGATTGAGTTTGACGGTCCCGGCGCCCGCGATCGTCGCTTCGAGGCGGCGCGGGCCGGTGAGGACCTCGAGCGCGGGATCGTCTGCCGCGGCATAGCCTTCCCACAGCCACGCGCGCCCGTTCCACGTCGCATCGACGTTGAGCCGCACGACGTGCCCGTTGCCGATCAGCGCGAGGATCGCCTTCGCCTTCGGGTCCGCGGCGGCGAACCGGGTTATGTGGATCCGTTTGCCATCCCCGCCTTCTTCGCATGCGAGCGCCATGAGCGGAGCGGAGCCGGGCTTGCCGTACAGGATGCGATCGCCTTGTCCGGCGTCCGCCCAGAGCGCCCCTTCAGTGTCGGGCGAAGGCAGCGGCTCGCTGGCGTGAACGCGCGCATCGTCGAGCGCGACGCGCGCGACGTAGTCGTCGGTCGCGGGCGGCTTGCAGGCGGCCAGTGCGACAAGAGCGAGGCCGATCGTGTGGCGTGGCGGCATCGCGTCAGCGCGCGCGGATGAAGGCCCGGACATCCTCCGACAACTTCCGTCGATCTTCGTCGCGAACATACATCATGTGGCCCGAGTCGTAATATTGCCATTCGATCCGGTCCTGCGGGAAGCCGGTGCGGGTCAGCGCATACTCCGCCGCGAAGAACGGCGTGGCGAAATCGTACCACCCCTGGCCCACGAAGATGCGCATGCCTGAATTCTCGCGCAGCGCCTTGCCGAGATAGGGTGCCACGTTGAGATAGGCGTTGGTGTCGCGCCCGCCCTCGAGCCGCCAGTCCCACGGGCCGACATAGCCGATCGTCACGTAGTCGCGCTCGGTCTCGTAGCCGAGTGTCTCGCGCATGAAGTGGTTGACCGCGGCGGTGTAGCCCCCGTCGATCCCGTAGAAGCTCGGATCGTTGTCGGGCGTCTCGCCAGCGCTGTCGTAGTCGGTGCCGGTGTAGCGGCTGTCGAGGCGGCCTACCGTCAGCCCGCGGTCGCGCAGCAATTCCTTGTAGAATCTGCCCGAGCTGACGCGCAGGTCCGCCTGATCAAGATACTGCTCGGAAAGCCCGGTGAACCGCGACAGTTCGGCGCGCACCGCGGCACGCTCCTGCGTTCCGGCGTTCTGTCCCTTGAGCAGGTACGCGGCGTAGGGTCCGATCGCGAACTGGCGGGCTTCCTCGACGAACTGTTCGACCGAAGGCGCAGTCGCCTTGCCGTGGTAGAGCGCGGTCGCGGCCATGCTCGGCAGCGTGGTGATGTAGCCCAGCTCGGCACCCTCGGTCTCCGCGCCCGCGCCGAAATCGAGCACGGTGGAGATCAGGATCACGCCGTTGAGCGAGACGTCGTTGTAGGCCCCTTCGAGCTCGTTGACGACCGCAGCCGAACGCGTGGTGCCGTAGCTTTCGCCGCCGAGGAACTTGGGGCTGTTCCAGCGGCCGTTCTCGTTCAGCCACTTGCGGATGACCGCGGCGACCGATTTCGCGTCCTTGGTGACGCCCCAGTATTCTTCGCCCTTGGTCTCGCCGATCGTATGGCTGAAACCCGTCCCGACCGGATCGATGAAGACCAGATCGGTGACGTCGAGGATCGAATCGGGATTGTCGAGAATGGGGTAGGGCGGCGCACCGTCGTCGCGCGCGTCGGAAGGGATCGCGACCCGCTTGGGTCCGAACGCGCCCATCTGCAGCCAGACCGAGCCCGAGCCCGGCCCGCCGTTGAACAGGAAGGTGACCGGTCGCGAGGGATCGCGCGGCTCGGCGATATAGCTGGTGGTAACGATCGCCGCCTTGGGCGTGCCGTCCTCTGCCTCGAGGACCTGCTCCTCGACCGTCGCGGTGTAACGCACCGATCGCCCGCCGAAGGTGCCGGTGAACGTCTCCGATGCGGAGTTCGCCTCGTAGGCTTCGATCGGCGCCGTAACGGGCTTGTCCTCATCGGACTGCGCGGCGGCGGGATAGGCGAGGGCGAAGGCGGCCGAAGCGGCGAGCAAGGTCCGAAAAGTCATGCGCTGCCTGTTAGGTCAGGCGCTGCGCAAAAGGCAATGCATGGGGACGAAAGACCGACAGGCTTCTGCGAGTTGCGCGATCACTTGGCCCACTTCCGCTGGGTCTTGCCGTACCGCGTCTTGCGCGTCCCCGGCCGCCCTTCGGTCGCGCGGCCCACCAGCGGGGCCTTCTTCTCATCGTCGCCGAGGCCGAGCTCGTCGTTCTCGAGCCGCCGGATCTCGTCGCGCAGCCTCCCGGCTTCCTCGAACTCCAGGTCGGCGGCGGCGGCGCGCATGCGCTTTTCGAGATCCTCGATGTAGCCGCGCAGATTGTGGCCGACGAGATTGTTGCGCTCGTCGTCGCCGGTGCCGACGGTGACGCCGTCCTTGCTCGCGGTGTGGGCGACGATGTCCTGAATGTTGCGCTTGATCGTGGTCGGGGTGATGCCATGTTCGGCGTTGTATTCGCGCTGCTTCTCGCGCCGGCGCTCGGTCTCGGCCATCGCGCGTTCCATGCTGCCGGTGATCCGGTCGGCGTAGAGGATGACCTTGCCGTCGACGTTGC
Source organism: uncultured Altererythrobacter sp. (assembly GCA_946885545.1). Next base: position 281 of record CAMPGP010000085.1, on the reverse strand, counting down.
GCGCGGCGCGACCGATGGTCTGGATGAGCGAGGTTTCGGAACGCAGGAAGCCTTCCTTGTCGGCATCGAGTATCGCCACCAGCCCGCATTCGGGGATGTCGAGCCCTTCGCGCAGCAGGTTGATCCCGATCAGAACGTCGTAGACACCCAGCCGCAGGTCGCGGATCAGCTCGATGCGCTCCAGCGTCTCGACGTCGGAATGCATGTAGCGCACGCGCACGCCCTGCTCGTGCATGAACTCGGTCAGGTCCTCGGCCATGCGCTTGGTCAGCGTGGTGACG
>CAMPGP010000084.1 GCA_946885545.1 uncultured Altererythrobacter sp. | reverse complement strand
TGCCTTCGAGCTGCTGGATGAACATCCCGAGTTCAACTTCAGAAGTTTCGATACGACGCAGCATCTTCACAGTCTCCCGCGCCCGAATTACTTGAAAATGGCAAATATCGGGTAAACGCGCGGAGGCGTATGGCCCTGAATTCAGGTCATTGGTCGAGCGGGGGGATCCGGGCGCGCGCCCCAGGGGCTATCGGTGGTCGCGAAGCGCTAGCGCTGAATGCTCTGCATGCGCTTGAGATAGCGCGCGAGCACGTCGATCTCGAGGTTCACGTGGTCGCCCTCGGCCAGATCGCCGAGCGTGGTGACCTCGGCGGTATGCGGGATCAGGTTGATCGAGAAGTCGCAGGCTCCGCTGTCCTGATCGCGCACGTCGTTGACCGTGAGCGAGACGCCGTCGATCGTGATCGAACCCTTGGGCGCGACGAACGGCGCGAACTCGGAGCGAGTCCGGATCGCCACTTTCGTCGAGCCGCCGTCCCCGCGGGCGAGTCGCACCTCGCCGACCGTATCGATGTGCCCGGTCACGATGTGCCCGCCGAGCTCGTCGCCGAGGCGTAGCGCGGTTTCAAGGTTCAAGCGGCGGCCCGCGACCCACATGCCCGGCACCGTGCGCGCCACGGTCTCGCCCGAGACGTCGACCGCGAACCAGGCGTCGCCCGCCGTGCCGCCGCGCTCGACCACCGTCAGGCATACGCCCGAACAGGAGATGGAGGCGCCGATGGCGATCTTGTCGGGATCGTAGGGGCAGGCGACGCGCAGACGCAGGTCGCCGCGCTGCTGCGCCTCCTCGATCGTGCCGATCGCGCTGACTATGCCGGTGAACATCGCTCGCTCCCTGTCCGCGCGCGCTCATAGGCCTCGAACGCGTCGCTGCCAAGCTGGCGGCGCTCCGCGAAGCGCCAACGGCCGTGCGCATGGTCGAGGCTGGAGAGGCCGATGGCCCCCAGCGCGGAAGTGCCGCCGCCGCCGATCAGGATCGGGGCGCGGTAGAGTTCCAGCCGGTCGACGAGGTCGGCGGCGAGGAAGGCCGCGGCGGTCTGCGCCCCGCCTTCGACGTAAAGGTACTGAACCCCGCCCAGCGCCGCGATATCGGCGGGAGCGGCGATCGTCTCGACGCCATCGGCGGCCGTCCTGCGCGATAGCACCACGCGGCGCGGGGAACGCGCCTCGAGGCCGGGCAGGCGCACGTCGAGCTGCGGGGCGTCGGCGCGCCAGGTGGTGCCGCCGACCAGGATCGCATCCGCCATCGCGCGGCGCGAATGGACATGGGCGCGCGCCACCGGCCCTGTGATCCAGCGGCTCTCTCCCTCCGCCGTGGCGATGCACCCGTCGAGCGAGGTCGCGAGCTTGAGCGTGACGTGTGGGCGACCAAGCGCGGCGCGGACGAGATACCCCGCGAGGCTTGCGCGCGACGTTGGACATTCGATCGCGTCGACCGCGATCCCCGCGTCGCGCAGCAGGGCCAGTCCCGCGCCCGCGGTCCGCGGATCGGGGTCCTCGACGCCCACGACCACCCGCGCAGGTGCGGCGGCGGCGATCAGATCGGCGCAGGCGGGCCCGCGGGCCGAGCGATGGGCGCATGGCTCCAGCGTGACGTAGATCGTCGCGCCGCGCGCCCGATCGCCCGCCTGGGCGAGAGCAATCGCTTCTGCATGGGGGCGCCCGCCCGGCTGGGTCCAGCCGCGTCCGACGACCATTCCGTCAAGGACGACGATACAGCCGACGGCGGGATTGGGACGGCTGAGCGGGCGGCCACGCGCGGCAAGGCGAGCCGCGGCGGCTAGCCAGGCTGCGTCACTGGTCGCGGTCGGCAATGGAATCGCCGGTCATCGCCTCGCGCCGGGCCGCGGCTTCGGCTTCGGCGCGCGCGCGTTCCGCGGCGGCCTCGCGCTCGATCGCGTCGACGTCCATTCCCGCGGCGCGGCCGAAGCTGCGGTAGATCTCGCGCCGCAGCTCCTCGCGTTCCGCATTCTCGGCGGCGCGCTCTTCCTTGCGCTTCTGGTTGGCGATGTTGGAGGCGATGATTTCCGCTTCTGTACGGTCGGGCGCGAACGAGGTGATCAGAGTCACGTTGGGCCGTTCGGGCGGCAGGTAGTAGCGTTCCTGGAAGACCCAAGCGAGCAGACTGCCGGTCATCAGGAGCGACAGGGCCAGGATCGGCCAGCGATACGGCTGCGGACGGCGGACATAGGCCCAGAAATCGCCCACGCCTGCGGCGGGATTGAAACGGCTGATGAGACGCATGACCGTCAAGATAGGGGCTCGTGGCGGGAATGGCCAGTGGGGGGTGAGCGGAAGGATACCCGGGCGCTTCAGCCGAACGGGGCGTGGAGGGTTCGGCCGCGATCCCTGAGCCATCGATCGGCGGCGGGCAGGTCGCCGTCGAAGATGCGGACCAGCGTGGCCTTGAACGCCGGTCCGTGATCGAAATGAAGCAGGTGCGCGACCTCGTGCGCGACCACCGAGCGCCGCACGTGATCGGGTGCCATGACCAGGCGCCAGTTGATTCGTACGGTCCCGTCGCTCGCGCAGCTGCCCCAGCGCCGGCGGGCGCGCGAGAGGCGCAAGTCGGGCGCGGGCACGCCGGCGACCGTGCAGAAATGCGCCAGATCGGCGGTCATGAGCTGCAACGCTTCGGCGCGGAGCCAGCGCTCGAGGCGCCCCGGGAGATGTTGCACCGGCCCGCCGATTACGATCGTGCCCTCTTCGAGGTGCGGATTGCGCGGCGCATCGGGAGACCAGACGATCGACAATGTCGCGCCGCGATAGGGAAGCGTGCCGCCCGGTGCGGGGGGAGCGGCGTGCGGCAAGGCGGCGATCTGCGCGGCAAGCCAGTCGGCGCGCGAACGGGCGAAGGCGATCGCTTCCGCGGTGCTGCCCCAGCGCGGCAGGGTGACGCGGGCGGCCTCGCCTTCGGGTGCTAGCCGCAGGACCATGCGCCGAGCGCGCGGATGGCGCACGATCACGATCGGCAGGTCGCGCTCGCCGAGGTCGACCGTTGGCGCATCGTCAGCGTCGCGCCGCAGCCAGTCGATCATGCGGCGTCCCGATCGTCGCCGGGGCGATCACCGCCTGTGCGACCATCGGGCGTCTGCTCGCCCGAGGGCCAGTCGACGATGTGATGCTCGAGCGGGCCGGCATCGATCTCGCTGACCACGCGGCCCGCGACCGAGACCCCGGCACGCCGGACGCCGTCGGGGTCGCCGGTGAGCAGGTAGTGCCAGGTGGGCAGCGGCCTGTTCGCGGCGCGTCGGCGATAGGCGCAGGTTTCGGGAAGCCAGTTCACCTCGCCGACGATGCGCAGCGTCAGGCGCAGGCAGTCGGGCACGAAGGCCTTGCGATGGCGATAGTCGCTGCATCGCGCGGTCGCGGTGTCGAGCAACTTGCAGGCGACGTTGGTGTCCTCGATCTCGCCCGTGTCGGCGTCTTCGATCTTGTGCAGGCAGCAGCGCCCGCAACCGTCGCACAGCGCCTCCCACTCGCCGCGCGAAAGGTCTTCGAGCGGAAGCTCCCAGAAGCGTTCCCTCAGCGCACCCATCGGGCGAGTTCCGCGGCCACCGCATCCGCGCCGAGGTCGGTCGGCAGCGTCGCCACCGGCGATCCGTCGGGCGCGAAGAGGTAGGTGTAGTTGGAATGGCCCACGTCGTAGGCGCCGTCGGCCGTTTCCGGCCCGCGCGAGTAGGAGACGCCGAACTTCATCGCCGCGTCTGCGATCTGCTCGGGCGTGCCGGTCAGCCCCACCAGGCGCGGGTGGAAGTTGGAGACGAACTGGCCGACGACCTCGGGCGTGTCGCGCTCGGGATCGACCGAGACGAAGATCGGCGTGACCTCTGCGCCGAGTTCGGGATTGGCCTCTTCGAACTGGGCGAGGCCCTGCGACAGGCGCTGCACGTCCGTGGGGCAGATGTCGGGGCAATAAGTGAAGCCGAAATAGACCACGCGCCACTGCCCGTCGAAATCCTCCCAGCGGCGCTTCTCCCCGGTCTGGTCGGTCAGCGTGAAGGCGCCGCCGATCTTTGCGCCGTGGAGCGGTGCGGTATCGAGCGGCGGGCGATCGTCGCAGGCGGACAGCGAGAGCGCCGCGGCGAGCGCGAGGATCGGGGCGGTTACAGTGCGGGGGAGGGGCATGGCGCGGCGCTTCATGCTCTGCTAATCGGCGTTCGGCAAGGGGCGTGGTACCCCGAATTCGACACGAAGGAGCACTCGACATGGCCCGCGCCGGTTTGCGGATGGTAGCGATCGCGATCTCGCTGGCGGCATGCGTCGCGGCGCCCGTGGCGGCGCAGATGATGTCCGAAGGCTACGAATTCCTCGAGGCGGTGCGCGAACGCGACGGCACCAAGGTCACCAACGCGCTCCAGCAGCCTGGCTCGGTGATCGTGAATGCGCGCGACATCGCCAGCGGAGAGACCGCGCTGCACATCGTCACCGCACGGCGCGATGCTGTGTGGATTCGTTTCCTCACCCAGAACGGCGCGAATCCCAACGTTCGCGACAAGGAAGGCAACAGCCCCCTCTCGATTGCGGTGGGCCTTGGTTTCGTTGAGGGCGCCGAAGACCTGATCAAGGCAGGCGCCAGGATCGACGAAACCAATTCGACCGGCGAGACTCCGCTGATCTCGGCGATCCTGCGGCGCGATACGCGCATGGTCGAAATGCTGCTGGAAAACGGTGCGAATCCCGACCGGACCGACAACACCGGACGCTCGGCCCGCGAATACGCGGCGATGCCTGGCACCGACCGGCGCGTCACCGATGCGATCGCGGCCGCCGACAAGGAAAAAGGTGAAGCCGGCCAGAACTACGGCCCGCGCCTCTGACATGGTGACCCCTCCTCCCGACCCGACGCTCGACGAACTGCGCGTGGCGCTTGCTCCCGCGGTGGCGGACGCCGTGGTGTTCGACGGGTGGAGCGATGCCGCGGTGCGGTCCGCTTCGCAAGGCGAAGGCGTCGATCCCGACGTGGCCGCGCTCGCCTATCCCGGCGGCGCGATGGATATGATCGACGCGTGGATCGAATCGATCGATCTGACGATGGCCGAGGCGCTTCCTGCCGAGCGGCTGGCGGGGATGAAGATCCGCGAGCGCATCCGCAGCCTCGTCCAGGCGCGGCTCGACGCGATGGCCGGACGCGAAGAGGCATTGAGGCGTGCGATGGCGGTGTTGGCGATGCCGCAGAACGCGGCGCGGGCGCTGAAGCTCGGCTGGCGCAGCGCGGACCGCATGTGGCGTCTCGCGGGCGATACCGCGACCGACTACAACCACTACACCAAGCGCGCGATGCTGGCGGGTATCTACGGCGCCACGCTGGCGGTGTTCGTCGACGACGAGAGCGAGGGGAGGGCCGAAACGCGCGCCTTTCTCGACCGGCGGATCGACGACGTGATGCGGATCGAGAAGGCCAAGGCGCAGCTCCTGAACGGCGAGCGCGAGCATTTCAGCGTGGCGCGATTCCTGGGTCGGTTGCGCTATCCTGCGCGCTAATCAAGGCTCTATTGATAATCAGTTGCAAATGGCCGCCGCATCCCATAGCGCGGCGGGCATGACACTCGACCAGCTCGAACGCGGCCAGCGCGCGACCGTCCTGTCGGTCGACTGGGCCAGTCTCGCCCCCGAAGACGCCAAGCGGCTCCAGGCCATGGGCCTGGACGAGGGCGCGCGTGTCGCCATCGCCCATCGCGGCGTGTTCGGCGGGGCCGATCCGCTCGCGGTGATCGTCGGCCGGATGACGGTGGCGGTCCGGCGCGTCCACGCGGCCGCGATGGAGGTGGAGCCGGCATGACCCGTCAACGCACCGCCGCGCTCGTCGGCAATCCCAATGCGGGCAAGAGCGCGCTGTTCAACGCGCTGACCGGCGCGCGGCAGAAGATCGCGAATTATCCCGGCGTTACCGTCGAGCGGAAGGCAGGGCGCCTGATCCTGCCTTCGGGCGAGCCGGTCGAGCTGATCGACCTGCCCGGCTCCTATTCATTCGACGCTGCGAGCCCGGACGAGGAAGTGACCCGCAAGGTCGTCCACGGCGAATTTCCCGGCGAGGCGCTGCCCGAGGTTCTCGTGCTCGTTCTCGACGCGAACAACCTCGAGCAGCACCTCGTGTTCGCGCAGGAAGTGATCGAGCTCGGCCGCCCGACGGTGGTCGCGCTCAACATGCTCGATCTGGCCGAGCGCGACGGGCTGACGCTCGACCCCGCGGCGCTCGCGCAATCGCTCGGCGTGCCGGTGATCCCGACCGTCGCAGTTCGCCGCAAGGGTCTGTCCGAGCTGGCCGAGGCGATCGCCACGGCGGAAGTCCGCGCGGCCGAGGATCCGGACAGCCACCCGCGCCAGCACCTGACGCTGCCCGAAAGGCGGCTCGCCGCGCGGCATATGGCCAAGGGCGCGATCTTGTCCGAGAGCGCGCAGCACCGGCTCCATGCCGGATTGGACAACGTGCTGTTGCACCCCTGGATCGGCCCGGTCGTGCTGTTCGGGCTGCTGTTCGTGATGTTCCAGGCGGTGTTCGCCTGGGCCTCGCCGTTCACCGATGCGATCGAGGCGACCATAGGCGGTGCGTCGGACTGGTTCGTCGCGAACTTCCCCGGCGGCGTCGCGCGTGATTTCGTAACCGAGGGCGTCCTTGCAGGTGTCGGCTCGGTGATCGTGTTTCTGCCGCAGATCGTGATCCTGTTCGCCTTCATTCTGGTGATGGAGGCGTCGGGGTACATGGCGCGCGCGGCGTTCCTGATGGACCGGCTGATGGCGCGCGTCGGATTGTCGGGCAAGAGCTTCATCCCGCTCCTCTCCAGCTTCGCCTGCGCGATTCCCGGGATCATGGCCACCCGCAGCATCGCCGATCCTAAGGACCGGCTGACGACGATCCTCGTCGCTCCGCTGATGACCTGTTCGGCGCGCCTGCCGGTCTATGCATTGATCATTGCCGCGGTGATTCCGCAGACCACCGTCGGCCCCGGCATCGGGCTGCAGGGGCTGGTGATGTTCGCGCTCTATGTTGCGGGCATCGTCGGCGCGATGGCGGCCGCGCTGCTGATGCGGCGGACGATAGCCAAGGGCAAGGCGAGCGGTTTCATCATGGAAATGCCGCGCTACCAGATGCCGCGCCTGCGCGACCTCGCGATCGGGTTGTGGCAGCGCGCCTGGGTGTTCCTCCGCCGCGCGGGCACGATTATCTTCATGGCTACGATCGCGCTGTGGGTCCTGTTGAGCTTCCCCAAGGCCGATCCCGGCGAGAGCCAGATCGACGCCTCGTTCGCGGGCACGATCGCGACCGGGGTCCACGCCGTGGTCGAGCCGATCGGCTTCAACCGCGAGATGTCGCTCGCGCTGGTCCCGGCGATGGCGGCGCGCGAGGTCGCGGTGTCGGCGCTAGCGACGACCTATGCGGTCGATTCGGAAGACGAGGAGCAGACCGCGATCGCGCTGGAAGAGGAGGTTGCCGCGCGCTGGAGCCTGCCGACCGCGCTCGCCTTCCTCGCCTGGTTCGTCTTCGCGCCGCAGTGCCTTTCCACGATCGCCGTCGCGCGGCGCGAGACCAACGGGTGGAAGTGGCCGATGTTCATGGTCGGCTACCTCTTCGCGCTTGCTTACGTCTTTGCCGGGCTGACCTACTGGATCGCGGTGGCGGCGGGCTTGTAACGGAAATATCCTCAGATCGGCCCGGTCTCGGGGTGGCGCGGCCATCGCCCATTGGTTAAGCCGCTCGCCACACGAACAGGAAAGCGATTCCAATGGCCGGCAGCCTCAACAAAGTGATGATCATCGGCAACCTCGGCGCCGATCCCGAAGTACGCGAGTTCCAGAACGGCGGCGCGGTGTGCAACCTGCGCATCGCCACCAGCGAGCAGTGGAAGGACCGCAACACCGGCGAGCGCCAGGAACGCACCGAGTGGCACAGCGTAGCGATCTTCTCCGAAGGCTTGATCAACGTCGCCAAGAACTACCTGCGCAAGGGCAGCAAGGTCTATGTCGAAGGCCAGCTCCAGACGCGCAAGTGGCAGGACCAGAACGGGCAGGACCGCTATTCGACCGAGATCGTGCTGCGCGGCTTCAACGGCACGCTGACGATGCTCGACGGCGCGCCGGGTAGCGGCGGCGGTTCCAGCGGTGGCGGTGGTGGCGGCCAGCGCGGTGGCGGCGGCTGGGACCGCGGCGGTTCGGCGGGCGGCAACGATGCCGGCGGCGGCTGGAACCAGGGCGGCGGCGGCTCGTCCGGCGGCGGCAAGGGTTCGGGCGGCGGCTCGAACTTCGACGACCTCGAC
>CAMPGP010000083.1 GCA_946885545.1 uncultured Altererythrobacter sp. | reverse complement strand
CATCGGCGCGCGTTCGGAGATCGTCGAAGGCGTGATCGTGGGCGAAGGCAGCGTTGTGGCGATGGGCGTATTCGTCACCCAGTCGACCAAGATCGTCGACCGCGCCACCGGCACGGTCTCGCGCGGAGCGATCCCCCCCTATTCGGTCGTCGTGCCCGGCACCCTGCCCGATCCCAACGGCGGCCCCTCGCTCGCCTGCGCGGTGATCGTGAAGACCGTAGATGCGCAGACGCGCGAGAAGACCGCGATCAACGATCTGCTGCGCGACTGACGCGCCGCACACAACAGGAACATTCGCCCGCGCCGAACGTAATTTCGCCAACGACGAGGGTCGTCGACAAGCGGGAGTGACTACGATGGAACGACGGGGCGAAGAAGTTCACATGAACGAGACCGAGGCGAGCGGCGGCTCGAAGGAAGGCGTCGTGCGCTGGGTGCTGCTGGTCGGCCTGATCCTGGTGATCGGCCTCCTGTCGCTGATCTGGATCACCGGCGCGTTGACGCAGGATAAGGCCGAAAGCCAGGCGACCGCGAGCGGCCGGATCGAAGCGGCGACGCCCGACACCTCGACCGATTCCATCGTCACCGAAGGTGCCGACGAGATCGACGCGGCGCCCGCCGGTGGCGACAGCCCCGCCGACGATCCGGGCCGGGTGGAAAACTGAGCATGTCGGCCGCTACCAGCTTCCAGGCAGGCCAGAAGGTGGCATGGAACTGGGGCAGCGGGCGAGGCGAAGGCAAGATCGTCGAACGGTTCGAGCGCGATGTCGAGCGCACGATCAAGGGTTCGACGATCAAGCGCAACGGCAGCGCAGACGATCCCGCATACCTGATCGAACAGGACGACGGAGATCGCGTGCTGAAGCTGGGATCGGAACTGGACGCAGCGTAGCAAGGAGTTGCAGCATGCCTGCCAAATCCAAGGCCCAGCAAAAGGCTGCCGGAGCCGCACTGTCCGCCAAGCGCGGCGAAACGAAGGTCTCCGATCTCCAGGGCGCATCGAAGGACATGTACGATTCGATGAGCGAGAGCGAACTGGAAGATTTCGCCGAGACCAGGCGCAAGGACCTGCCCGAGAAGAAATCGGATTGATCCGCATGGCGGCGCTCGATCGCTTCGTCGAGGCGCAGGCCGGCGGTGTGTTCGAACGCGCGATCCGCGAACTGGCGGCAGGCGAAAAGCGGAGCCACTGGATGTGGTTCGTGGTTCCGCAGCTCGCCGGGCTCGGCCGCAGTGAAATCGCGCGCTTCTACGCCATTGCCGACTGTGACGAGGCTGAAGCCTTTCTCGCGCACCCGCTGCTCGGCCCGCGGCTTCGCGAGGCCGCGGGGACGATCCTCGAATGGCGCGCCCACCGCAGCGCGGAGGCGATACTCGGGGGTGTCGACGCGCTCAAGCTCGCCAGTTCGATGACCCTGTTCGAAACCGTCGCCGAGAACCCTGCCCCTTTCACCCAGGTTCTCGATGCCTTCTACGCGGGCGAACGCGACCGGCGCACGCTCGACCTGCTCGAAGACTAATCGGGAACGGGCGTCTCGATCGGCGGTATGCCGGTCTGCGCCGCAGCCGTGGCTTCGGCGCCGCGCATCGCGCGCAGCACGTTGCGCATCGCGATCTTCTCCAGATCTTCCTGGCTGTAGCCGCGCCGCGCCAGCTCGACGAACAGCCCCGGATATCCCGAGACGTCCTCCATCCCGACGGGCCCGGTATCCATCCCGTCGTAATCGCCGCCGATCCCGATGTGGTCGATCCCGGCGATCTCGCGGATGTGGTCGATGTGGTCGGCCATGTCCGAAATCGTCGCCTTGGGTTCGGGGTTCGAGCCTTCCCACATGACGAGACCCGCTTCGACGCGTTCGGGTTGTCCTTGCCACAAGGTCGCCAGCCGCGCTTCCTCGGCCTGGCGCAGCGAATACCATCGCCGCGCATCCTCGCTGAGATAGCCCGGCAGTCCGACGACCATCACCACCCCGCCGTTCTGCGGCAGGCGCCGCAGGATCGTGTCGGGCACGTTGCGCGCGTGGCCGTTGACCGCCCGGGCGCCCGAATGGCTGAAGATCACCGGCGCGGTCGCGATGTCGAGCGCGTCGCTCATCGTGCCTTCGCTGACATGGCTGAGGTCGACCAGCATGCCCAGCCGGTTCATTTCGCGCACCACGTTCTCGCCGAATTCGGTCAGCCCGCCGTGGACCGGATCGTCGGTCGCGGAATCGGCCCACGACAGCGTCGTCGAATGGGTCAGCGTCATGTAGCGAACGCCGAGCTCGTGCATCTGGCGCAGCACGCCGAGGCTCGACCCGATCGAATAGCCTCCCTCGATCCCCAGCAGCGAGGCGATCTGGTCGTCGGCGAGCGCAGCCTCGACCTCATCGGCCGTCGTCGCGAGCGCAAGATCCTCGGGATAGCGCGCCACCAGCCGCTTGGTCACGTCGATCTGCTCGAGCGTCGCCTGGATCGCCTCGGGTTCTTCCAACGCAGCCGACACGTAGACCGACCAGAACTGCGCGCCGACCTTGCCCTCGCGCAGCCGGTTCAGGTCGGTGTGCATGGTGCGCCGTTCCGCATGCTCGGGCCCGGTATCGGTCGTGTCGACGAAATCGAAGTCGCCGATCACGTTGCGCCAGCGGCCGCGCAGCTGGATCGGCACGTCGTTGTGCCCGTCGAAGACCGGCGCTGTCTCTAGCGCGGCCTCGGCCACCTGCTCGGGCGATTGCGCCAGAGTAGCGGATGCAAGCAACAGCGCAGAAGCGGAAAACAGATACGAAACCTTCATTGGGACCCCCCGAGCTCTTCGGCGAGCGCCATCGCCGCCGCCGGTGCGCGTTCCTTCGCGCCGTTGATCATCATGGCGAACACGTCGCCGCCCTGCCCGCGACTATCTGCACGCTCGCCAGCATGTGGCAAGCCCTCGGGCGCGTGCCCTTCGGTCCACGAGCGGCACATGCGCGCGATCCGTGCGATACCGTTCGTGTCGTATCCCGTCGGGCATTCCGAGCGCATCTTCTGGCACCGCAGATAGGCGAAGTCGGCGGTGCGGTCGGCAATCGCGTCGCGCCCTTCGTCTTCCGACCAGACGATTGCCACGCCCGCCCCGCGCGCGAGATCGACGAACTCCGGACAGGCGAAGCTCTCGTGCCCGATCTCGATCGCGTGCCGCAGACGCAGGCCCTCGTGCTCGCGCGGCAGCAGCGCGAGGAAGGCGCGGATCTCGTTCGCATCGAAGCGCTTGGTCTTGGCCAGCTGCCACACCAGCGGCCCGAGCCTGTCGCCCAGCTCGACGATCCCCTGTCCGACGAACTTCTCGATCGATTCGCCAGCCTGCGACAGGTCCTTGCGGATGGTGACGAAGCGCGAGCCCTTGAGCGAGAAGACGAAACCATCGGGCGTTTCATCGCGCCACTTGGCGAAGCTCTCGGGCTTCTGCAGGCGGTAGAACGTGGCATTGATCTCGATCGCGCCCATCCGCTCGGCGGCATAGGCCAGTTCGTCGGCATGGCGCAGCCCCTCGGGATAGAAGGTCCCGCCACGCCATTCGGGATAGGTCCATCCGCCGATGCCTGTTCGGATCGTCATCCTCGCCCTATGGCACGAAGCATGCCCGCCACAAATCGCCTCCCCTGCGCCCGATGACCTGGCGCGATGCCCTGCGCTGGTTGCTGGCGGCGTTCTACGCCTTCGCCGGATACCTGCATCTCGCGCAGCCGGAGCCGTTTCTGTCGATCATGCCCGGCCGGGTGCCCGCGGCGGAGAGCGTCGTGCTTTGGACGGGGATCGCCGAATTGCTCGGCGCTGTCGCATTGGCGCAATGTTGGTCGCCGCGCCTGCGCCAGACGGGGGCAGTCGGCCTCGCGCTTTATGCGATCTGCGTGTTTCCGGCCAATATCAATCATTTCGCGATCGACATGGCGAAGGCGGATCACGGCCTGGGCTTGGCCTACCATGTCCCGCGCATGTTCGCGCAGCCGCTGATCGTGTGGCTGGCGCTATGGGCCGGCGGCGTCACGGACTGGCCGTTCCGCCGCCGGAGAAGCCCTTAGGTGAGGTGCTTCGACACCGCAGCCGTCATCTTGAACATCGAGATCTGGTCCTTGCCGATCACCGCGCCGAGCTTGGCATCGGGATTGATCATGCGCTTGTCGTTGCTGTCCTGCAGCCCGTTCGCCTTGATGTAGTCCCACACCTTCGAGGTGACCTGGGCACGGGTCATCGGACCCTTACCCACGACGTTCTCGAGGTCGCCCGAGAGGTTAACGGGCTTCTGCAGTGCATTGTTCTTGCCAGCCATTTTAGGTTCCTTTCCTGGTCTTGGCTTATTGGTAGTCAAACGAGATCGTCGTCCCAAGCGCCTTCCTCGGCATCCTCCGGCTGGCGCTTGTATTTTCCGGTCAGAACGGCCGTGGCAACGACATGGTCCTTCATTGCCGCGACCAGCTCGTCGCGCGATGCACCGGGCATCAGCGTGAGCGGCAGGTCGAGCGCGAAGAGCTGGAAGACGAAGCGATGCGCCGCGTCCTCCCGCGGAGGCTCGGGCAGGAGCCATTCGGAATTGCGATGCGCGTTCTTGCCCACGCGCGGGGGCACCTCGCCTTCCAGCAGCTTGCCCCGCTGCCCGGCAATGCCCCAGACCAGCCAGTGGCAAGGCACCTCCGGCCCTTGGGCATCGGCATCCTCGACCACCAGCACGAGTTCCTGCGTGCCCGGAGGCGGCGCGGTCCATTCGAGCGGCGGCGCGACGGCGTCTTCCTCGTCGGCGGTGAAGCAAGGGTCCAGATCGCCGCCATCGACGAAGGCCGGGCTCGAAAGCGCGAAGCCGCCGCGGCCCATGCCATCCTCGCGGCCTATCCCCGCAATGGTCAGCCTTCCATCACCCGCACACGAGCCCTTGAGCGCTCCGGCAAGCCAGGAAGGAACTGCATGCGACATTCGAACTCCTGTGGGTTTCCAGCCGCGCAATCTAGGAGCAATCACGCCCCGTCGCGAGGGCGACACGGGGCAAATGGAGGGTTTTCCACCGATGAGACGCCCATTTCAGCCCAATTCGGCGCCGAAACCGTGTATTTTCCACCGCTTCGGGGCGTTCGGCTTGCTCACCCGCGCTGCGAAAGGCATGTTCGCTTCCGGGCGAGACGCCGGAGTCCCGGCGCGCCTCAACGGGTCGAGGGGGTTTTCATGGGTATCGGTCGCACGGCGCTCAGCATCGTTCTGGCAGGCTCGCTCACGGCATGTGGCGGCGGCGGATCCAACAATGGGGGAGGCGGGGGCCCGATCGGCGGCACGCCCACCCCGACGCCGACTTCGGGCACCTCGGGCTGTTCGCTCTCGGCGCGGCAGGACTTCGTCCGCGCAGTGCTCGACGAATGGTACCTCTTCCCCGACCTTCTCGCGACGAACGTCAACAAAGGGTCCTACACCAACGTTCAGGATTACATCGATGCGCTGGTGGCGCCCGCCCGCGCGCAGTCCAAGGATCGCTTCTTCACCTACATCACCTCGATCGCGGAGGAGAACGCCTTCTTCAATTCCGGATCGAGCGCCGGCTTCGGTATTCGCCTGGGCTACGATACCGGCGCGAACCGGGTTTTCGTGATCGAGGGTTTCGAGGGCGGCCCCGGCCTGCCGCAGGGTCTCGATCGCGGGGTCGAGCTGCTTGCGGTGGGCACCAGCGCCTCTTCGCTCCAGAGCGTTCCGGGCCTCATGGCCTCGGGCGGTCCGCAGGCGGTGATCAACGCGCTCGGCCCCTCCGACGTGGGTGTCCAGCGCGTCTTCCGGATTCGCGAAGTCGACGGTACCGAGCAACAGATCACGGTTACCAAGGCCGAATTCGATCTCGACCCGGTATCCAACCGCTACGGCGCCAAGATCATCGACGACGGCGGCAAGAAGGTGGGATACATCAATCTGCGCACCTTCATCGGCACGGCCGAGCCCGATTTGCGCGCAGCGTTCGATGGCCTGCGCCAGCAGGGCGTGACCGAAGTCATCGTCGATTTCCGCTATAACGGCGGCGGCCTGGTGAGCATCGCCGAGCTGATGGGCGATCTGATGGGACGCGGCTACGTGGGCCAGGTGTTCAGCCGCACGACGTTGCGCGCTTCGAAGGCGAGCGAGAACGAGACCGACCTGTTCGGCACGCAGGCCCAGGCGATCGCCGCAACCAAGATCGCCTTCATCGGCGCCAGCGGCACGGCTTCGGCAAGCGAGCTCGTCACCAATGCCTTCATCCCCTACCTCGACACCGACATGGCGCTGGTCGGCACCAACACGTTCGGCAAGCCGGTCGGCCAGTTCGCTTTCGATCGCGAGGCGTGCGACGATCGCCTGCGAGCGGTGACCTTCAAGACCGAGAATGTCGACGGCGACGGCGAATACTTTACCGGCCTCGCCAGCGTCGTTCCGGTGACCTGCCGCGCCGACGACGACATCTTCACCCAGCTCGGCGACCCGAACGAGGCGTCGGTCGCACAGGCGCTTGCCTTCCTGCGTGGTGGTGCCAGTGTGTGCAGCGCGATCAGCGGCCGGGGCGGTGCGACCGCCGCCGTACCCGATCCGTCGGCGCGCACGATTACCTCGCGGCGCGACGTACTCCAGCCGCGGATGCCGACCCCGGCGCAGCGCGAGGTGCCTGGCCTCTTCTAGCATGGCGCGCGCCTACACCAGCTTCGCCGAATTCTGGCCGTTCTACCTGCGCGAGCATTCCAGGCCGCGCACGCGCGCGCTTCACTACCTCGGAACGAGCCTGGTGGTGGGCATCGCGGCATTCGCGTTGCTGACCGGGCGCTGGTGGTGGCTTCTCGCGATGCCGCTGGCCGGATATTTCTTCGCCTGGCTCGCGCATTTCGCCATCGAGAAGAACCGCCCGGCGACCTTCACCTATCCGCTGTGGAGCCTCGCGGCCGATTTCCGCATGTGGTGGTTGTGGTTGACCGGACGGCTCGGGCTGGAGCTCGATCGTGCCGGGGTCAGGGATTCGCAGGGCCGCTGAACGGCATGCGATCGGTCCAGGCACAGCCCGTGCGCTGCTCCTCTCCGATGCGAAGGGTGACCGTGAAGGGATAAGTGCGATCGCTCATTCCGTCGGAGCATTCGCCCGGCGTGATCGCCATGTCGAAGGACGTACCGTCGAGCGAACCCGAATAGCCGAGCCCGTTGTTGCCGGCGAAGCGCTCGACGGCGATCGTCGTCCCGTCGGGATCTTCGACCGTCGAATAGGTCAGCGAGCCGCCCGCGACCTGACCGCCCCAGAACGGTTCGGTGCCGGTGAATCGGGCGGTTTCGTCGGGTGCGATCTGCGCGAAGGCCTGGCCAGGCGCATCGGTGGTCGTACCTTCGGGCCCTTCGGGTCCAGGCTGGCAGCCAACGAGCGCCCCGGATAGCGCGGCGGCGAGGATTGCGAAGCGGACGGGGGCGGAACTGTACCTGGTCATCCTGCGACGCCTAATCCTCGCGGCACTCGAAAGCCAGCGGCGTGGCGGGCGTCAGGCGCCGAGCGCCTCCTCGGCGCGGCGGGTTGCCTTTTCGTGCTCGACCTTGGCGCGTTCCACGGCGACGGCGCGGGCCTGATCGGCAAGTGCGCGCCAGGTGGCTTCGGAGCGCAATGCGCGCTCGCGCACGTTGTCGAGCGCTGCGGCTTTGGCCTCCGCGGCGGACTCGTTCGCGCGAGCATCGTAGAATTCGTACGTCTGGCTCATCGGCGATGGCCTCCCGGTGCGACCGGCGAGACCCGGCGCGGATGGTCGAGGGTGCCGCCGGGCGCGACCGCGGAGGTCGCGCCCGGCGCGCGGAATCAGTCGGCGGCCGACAGGTTGACGGCGCTTTCCTTGCCGTTGCGCCCCTGCTCGACTTCGTAGTTCAGACGCTGGTCCTTATCGAGCGACTGCATGCCCGCCGCCTGCACGGCGGTAATGTGGACGAAGCTGTCGGCCGAGCCGTCGTCGGGCTGGATGAAGCCGTAGCCCTTGTCGGCGTTGAAGAACTTGACGGTGCCAGTCTTGGCCATGGGTGTTTCCTTTCAAGAAACGAGTTTTCCGTTCGCGAAATGCGGACGGGTCGTGCGTCGGGTCGTCAGTTGAAAGGAAGTCGCCGTCTGGTTTGCGCCGAGCCCGGTTCCCGGGGCAAGCGGCGGTCGTCAAAAGCCGAAGTCCGTCGCAAAATTCGACGTCAGCGAGCGCCATGTAGCACGACAGCGCCGGATTGCCTAATCGGCGCCCCGCAGACGCGTCCCTGCCTCTCCCTCGCCGAGCTTGGGCGTCGCGGAAT
>CAMPGP010000082.1 GCA_946885545.1 uncultured Altererythrobacter sp. | reverse complement strand
CGCTTCCTCGACCGCGATCTCGTCGAACGGGTTCATGCTCATCTTGACGTTGGCCAGGTCGACCCCGGAGCCGTCCGCCTTGACGCGCGGCTTCACGTTATAGTCGATCACCCGCTTGACGGGCACGAGGATTTTCATGGGTGGTCCTTCCTCTCGAATTGCGTGGCGTCCGCCTAACTTGCGTTTACGTAAGCGTCAAGTGACGGGGACTCGCTCTCGCAGGTCCAAACTGCGCCCCATCCCTCGCGTTCCGCAGGGATGGGGTCAAGGGGAGATCGCGCGGGGCGCTTTACCGGCACGCGGCGCGCGCGTATCCTGAACCGCCCGCGAGGAGGGGGCCCGTCATGCGTCTTCGTGCAGTCGCCGTTCTCGTGCTGGCGCTCGCAGCGCCGCTCGCCGCGCAGGAAACCCGCGTCGCGCCCGAAGGCCATGTGCCGCCGCCCGCCTCGATCGAGCAGGCCGAGTGGTTGGTCGGCGATTGGGTCGGCACCGGGATCGACGGGGCCGAGGCGGCCGAAAGCTGGCTCCCGCCTTCCGGCGACACGATGGTCGGCCTGTTCGTGCAGGAGAAGCCCGATGGCGGGCTGATGTTCACCGAGCATATGTACCTGGCGGAGGAAGGCGGCAGCCTGGTCCTCAAGCTCAAG
Source organism: uncultured Altererythrobacter sp. (assembly GCA_946885545.1). Next base: position 7,616 of record CAMPGP010000082.1, on the reverse strand, counting down.
CACTTCAACCCCGATCTCACCGGGTGGGAGGAGAAGGACGGCATGGTCCGCTTCCGCCTGCTCTCGATCGAGCCCTGCGCGGCCTATTTTTCCAGCCTCACCTACAGGTGTGAGGCCGAAGGCGGGCTGTTGGTCGCGGTGCGGATGAAGAGCGAGGGCGACGCGGTCGAGGAACTGGTGTTCCGCTTCAAGCGCCGCCCCTAGCTCGGGCGATCAGGCCGCCTGCTTGACTTCGGCCACGATCTTGCGCGCGGCGTCGCCCAGATCATCCGCGGCGACGATAGGCAAGCCGCTGTTGGCGAGGATGTCCTTCCCCTGCTCGACATTGGTGCCCTCGAGACGGACTACCAGCGGCACCGAGAGGTTCACGTCCTTCGCGGCGGCCACGATCCCGTCGGCGATCACGTCGCACTTCATGATTCCGCCGAAGATGTTGACCAGGATGCCTTCGACCGCCGGGTCCTTGAGGATGATCTTGAACGCCGCGGTCACCTTCTCGCGGTTGGCGCCGCCGCCGACGTCGAGGAAGTTGGCCGGGAAGGCGCCGTTCAGCTTGATGATGTCCATCGTCGCCATCGCCAGGCCCGCGCCGTTGACCATGCAGCCGATCGTGCCGTCCAGCTTGATGTAGGCGAGGTCGTATTCGCTCGCTTCGACTTCGGCCGGATCTTCCTCGCTCTCGTCGCGCAGCGCCTGCACGTCGGGGTGGCGGTAGAGCGCATTGCCGTCGAAGCTCATCTTGGTGTCGAGCACCAGCAGGCGGCCGTCGTCGGTCTCGACCAGCGGATTGATCTCGAGCATCTCGCAATCGAGGTCCATGAACGCGGTGTAGAGCTGCTTGCTGAGCTTCTGCGCCTGCTTGTTGAGGTCGCCCGTGAGGTTGAGCGCGAAGGCCACCGCGCGGCCGTGATGCGGCATGAAGCCCTGCGCCGGGTCGATCGTGATCGTGGTGATCTTCTCGGGCGTGTCGTGCGCCACTTCCTCGATGTCCATCCCGCCTTCGGTGGAAACGATCATCGCCACGCGCCCGCTCGCGCGGTCGACCAGCATCGAGAGGTAGTATTCGGATGCGATGTCGACGCCATCGGTGACGTAGAGGCGGTTCACCTGCTTGCCCTCGTCGCCCGTCTGGATCGTGACCAGCGTGTTGCCCAGCATCTCGCGGGCGCTCGCCTCGACGTCCTCGATCGACTTCGCCAGCCGCACGCCGCCCTTGGCGTCGGGGCCGAGCTCCTTGAACTTGCCCTTGCCGCGCCCACCCGCGTGGATCTGCGCCTTGACCACGTAGAGCGGCCCCGGAAGCTGCTTCGCGCCCGCGACGGCTTCCTCCACGGTCAGCGCCGCATGGCCGGCGGGGATGCCGATGCCGTACTTCGCGAGCAGTTCCTTGGCCTGATATTCGTGAATGTTCATGGGGGCGCTTTCCGCTGTCTGTGACTGTCCGTACCGGCGGCGCCGGTTTGCGCGGGGCCTAAGCATGGATTGCCGCGCTTGAAAAGTCTCGCGTCCGCTTCCACTGACCGTGGCCAGTGATCGACCGTTCCCGCCTCGAAGATATCGTCCGCGAAGCCGGGCGCATCGCGCTCGCCGCGTGGCCGGGCGCGGGGCACACGGTGGAGACGTGGGAGAAGGCCCCCGGCAACCCGGTCTGCGCCGCCGATCTCGCGGTCGATGCCTTCCTGCGGCGCGAACTCGGGCGCCTGCTGCCCTCGGCCGGCTGGCTGTCGGAGGAGACGGCGGACGACCCCGCGCGGCTCGAACGCGGGCTGATCTGGCTGGTCGATCCGATCGACGGCACGCGCGACTTCATTCGCGGTCGCAGGGGCTGGGCGGTGTCGGTCGCACTGATCAGCGAAAGCCGCCCGCTGATCGGCATGCTCGCCGCGCCCGCGCGCGACGAGGAGTGGATCGGCGTCTCGGGGCAGGGCTCGTGGCGCAACGGCGCGCGGCTCGAAGCGTCGACCCGTCGCACCTTCGCCGGTGCGCGCGTGCCCGCCGATTCGCTGCCCAAGGAGGATCGCGACCTGCAGACGGTCGACAAGCCCAATTCGATCGCATTGCGCGCCGCGATGGTCGCCTCGGGCGAGGCCGACCTGCTGGCGACGCTGCGCTGGGGCTACGAGTGGGACATCGCCGCCGCCGCGCTCATCGCGCGCGAGGCGGGGGCGGCGATCAGCGACGCCTTCGGGCAGCCGCTCAACTACAACAAGCGCGATCCGCGCGCCTTCGGGTTGCTGGTCAGCGCGCCCGCGATTCACACCGACGCGGTCGCACGACTTGCGAGCCGTGCGCGCGAGCTGACGCGCAAATAGAAGAGGGGCCGACAACCCGGATCGTTCCGGGGGCCGACCCCTCTCTCCGCTCGCTGTGCGGAAGCTGTTGCCCGTTAAGCCCTATTGGTTCTGGGCCGCGTCGATCTCCGCCTGGGTCAGCGGGATGATCTTGATCTCGACCCGGCGGTTGAGGCGGCGGCCTTCCTCGGACGAATTGTCCGCCACCGGCATGGTTTCGCCGAAGCCCTGCCAGCGGATGCGCGCCGAGTTGACGCCGCGGCTGGTGATGTAGTTCGAGACGGTCTGCGCGCGCCGTTCCGACAGGTCCTGGTTGAACGATTCCGAACCGGTCGAATCGGTATGCCCGTACACGTCGATCAGGCTGTTGGGATATTGCTGCAGGCTCGCAGCGACATCGTCGAGCGTGGAGCGGAAGGCCGGCTTCAGCGTCGCGCTGCCGACGTCGAACGTCACGCCGTCGGGCAGGTTGACGAGGATCGCGTCGCCGCCGTCCACTTCGCTGACGTCGACGCCGGAACCGGCGGTCGATTCGCGCAGTTCCTTGATCTGCTGGTCCATCTTGTAGCCGACCACGCCGCCGATCGCGCCGCCGCCGACCGCACCGATGATGCGCCCGGTCTTGCCGCCGATCAATCCGCCGAGCAGCGCGCCTGCGGCTGCGCCGCCGACGCCGCCGATGGCGGTCCGCGAAATCTTGCGCTCGCCGGTGTTCGGGTCGGTCACGCAGGCCGATACGCTCACCAGGGAAAGCGCCGCGAACCCGGCGACGATCATTTTCGATTTCTTCATGGGAAAACCCCTCTTTCTGTCAGGTCGCTCGCCCGACCTCGGGCGGGACGCGCCCACCTGCGTCTCGTGGGGCTAAACAAAGCAATCGTGCGCCCGTTCCCCGGCGGGCTGGCGCGGCGCCGCAATTGTGCTAGCGACGCAAGTGTGACCCCCTATCCCTGGACAGATCTCCTCATCATCGCCGGGCTGATCGTGCTCAACGGCGTGTTCGCGATGTCCGAGCTGGCGATCGTCTCGGCCAAGACCTCGCGCCTGCAGCACATGGCGGACAGGGGCAGCAGCGCCGCGAAGACCGCGCTCTCGCTCGCGGCCGATCCGGGCAAGTTCCTCTCGACCGTGCAGATCGGCATCACGCTCGTCGGCATCATTGCAGGCGCCTATTCGGGCGCGAGCCTCGGCGGACCGACCGGCGAGCGGCTCGAGGCGCTGGGCGTGCCTGCCACTTATGCCGACGAAGTCGGGTTCGTCGTCGTCATCGCGCTGACGACCTATTTCAATCTCGTCATCGGCGAACTCGTGCCCAAGCAGGTGGCCCTGCGCGCCGCGGTGCAGATCTCGCTCGTCATGGCGAAGCCGATGGCGCTGCTCGCCCGTATCGCCGCGCCGCTCGTGTGGCTGCTCGACAATTCGTCGGGGCTTCTCATCCGCTTGCTCGGGGTGCGCCCCGGCGGCCACTCCAACGTCACCGCCGAAGAGCTGCACATGATCTTCGCCGAGGCGACCCGATCGGGCGTGATCGAATCGGACCAGCACCAGATCCTGTCGGGCGTGGTCCGGCTGGCCAACAAGCCGGTGCGCGACGTGATGACTCCGCGCACCGAGCTCGACTGGGTCGACGCCGACGCGGGCGAGACCGCGATCCGCGCTGCGATCGAGGCGAGCCCGCATTCGTTGCTGCCGGTGGTCGAAGGCTCGCCCGAACGGATCATCGGCGTGATCAAGGTGCGCGAGGTGCTCGCCCGCATGGTCGCGGGCGAGGCGGTGTCGCTACGCGCGATGATGAAGAAGGCCGAGGTCGTGCCCGACCAGCTCGACGCGATGGACGCGTTGCGCGTGCTCCAGCAGTCCGAGGTCGCGATCGCGATGGTGCACGACGAATACGGCCACCTGGACGGGATCGTGACCCCGGCCGACCTCCTGATCGCGATCGCTGGCCAGTTCGCGAGCGACCAGGACCAGGGCGAACAACCCGGCATCATCGAGCGTGCAGACGGCTCGCTGCTGGTTTCCGGCGCGCTCGCGGCAGACGATCTCGCCGACCGGCTCGACATCGAATACCCGGACGACCGCGAATTCGCGACCGTCGCCGGTTACGTGCTCTCGGTGCTCAAGAACCTGCCCACCGAAGGCGAGAGCTTCACCGACCAGGGCTGGCGCTTCGAGGTCGTCGACATGGACGGGCGCAAGATCGACAAGCTGATCGTGAGCGAGGAGTAACGGGGAAGAGTCCTTGTTCTTCGCACGCCCATCCGGGCGTGCGTCCTCGGCGCTGTTCCCTCCGCTACGCTCCGGGGCGCCTGCGGACGGCCTTGCAGGTGGCCTTTGGCCAGCTGCGTCTTCGACTTCGCTTCCGGCTTTGCGGTCCGCTGTGCAGGTGGCCTTCGGCCGTCTGCGCCTTCGGCTTCGACTCCGCGAACCGGATCACCGCGATACTGTAATGGCCGGGAAAAACTCGGGCTGCGACCAGCAGCCCGCAAGCGCGACCGCGCGCCCGCAGGGCCGTCAGGCCCGAGGATAGCCAAGGGGCCGGATGGCCCCGCCGGCGCTTGAGGCAAACAACAAAGGCTGAGCGAAGCTCAGCCTGGGATAACAGCCTGCGCGAACTGGCCGTCGCCTTCGGGCGCGGCGACGATGTCGCGGGTCACGCTGCCCTTGGCGACGGTCGCGGTCTGCGGGTCGCCGACCATCGACCGGATGCCCGGCTCGGCGGCGCCTGCGCGGTCGAGCGCGCTGGTTTCGACGGCGCTGCGCGGAGCGGGGCCGCCGAACAGCGCCTCGAGCGCCTGCTCGCTGGCGGTGCCTTCGGCGGGGCGGGGCGTGCCCGGAGCGGGCGGAGTGAGGTTGAAGTCGGGCGGCACGACCAGCGGCGCCTGGCGCTGCACGGCGAACTCGTCCGGCCGGTCGCGACCGAGGATCCCGCCGCTGCTGCCGCACGCGGCGAGCATGGCGCTCGCGCCAGTCAGAAGGACGAGGGTGGTCGATTTACGCATCTCAGCTCTCCGCGGCGCCCGGCGCCGGCTCTTGTTCGGGGGTTTCGTCCTTGTCGCGCACGAAGAACGCACGGGCAAGGATTATCAGGACGCCGATGGTGATCGCTGCATCGGCGATGTTGAAGATCAGGAACGGGCGGAACTCGCCGAAATGCAGGTCGGCATAGTCGATCACGTAGCCGAATTCGTAGCGGTCCTTGATGTTGCCCAGTGCCCCGCCGAGGATCAGCGACAGGCCGACGATCTCGCCGAGCATCTTCTCGCGCAGCATCCACACCGCCACGACCAGCGCGATCAGGCCGGTCACTCCGACGAGGATCCAGCGCATCTCCATCGAATCCGCCTGGAACATGCCGAGCGAGACGCCATAGTTGTAGGTCAGCCGCAGGTCGAAGAAGGGCAGCAGCTCGACCACGTCGCCGCGCTGCAACGCCAGCGTTTCGGTGACGTAGCCCTTCATCGCCTGATCGACGAGGAACAGCACGATCGCCGCGGCAAAGCCGATCAGGCGGTACTTGGCGATTGGGCTCATGCCGCAGAATCCATGTGTGAGACGACGTCCTCGCAACGGGCGCACAGCGCACCGTCTTCGGTCACTTCGGGCAGCAGGCGCCAGCAGCGGCCGCACTTGTGGTCGGTGGTGCGCGTCACGGTCACGTCCGGGCCCTGCCCGCGCACGACTGACGCGACGATGAACAGTTCGGCGAGGTCGCCGTCGCCGAAGCCTTCGGGCACCGCGTCGGCGGGGACGATTACTTCGGCTTCGAGCCCCGAGCGGATCACCTTGTCGCGCCGCAGCGGCTCGATCGCCTCCATCACGCGCTCGCGAAGATCGCGCAGGGCATCGAAGCGTGCAGCGAGCGCCGGATCGGTCCAGCCGTCGGGCAGCGGATGCAATTCCTGCAGGTGGACGCTGCCGCGCTCGGGGAAGCGCAGGGTCCAGGCCTCTTCCGCGGTGAACACCAGCACCGGCGCGGCGTAGCGCACCAGCGCGTGGAACAGCACGTCGAGCGTCGTGCGGTAGGCGCGGCGGCGCAAGTCGCCCTCGCCGTCGCAATAGAGGCTGTCCTTGCGCACGTCGAAGAAGAACGCCGACAGGTCCTCGTTCGCGAACTCGACCAGCGCGCGGGTATATTCGTTGAAGTCGAAATCCGCGATCGCCTGCCGCAGCGTCATGTCGAGATGGAAGAGCTCGTTTAGGACATAGCGCTCCAGCTCGGGCATCTCGGCGGGCTCGACGCCTTCGGTCTCGTAGTCGAATCCGTCGAGCGCGCCGAGCATGTAGCGGAAGGTATTGCGCAGCTTGCGGTACTGGTCACCCACGCCCTTGAGGATCTCGTCGCCGATCCGGTGATCCTCGGTGAAGTCGACCGACAGCGCCCACAGGCGGATGATGTCCGCCCCGTACTGCTCCATCACCTTGACCGGATCGACCGTGTTGCCGAGCGACTTCGACATCTTCTTGCCGTCGCTCGCCATGGTGAAGCCGTGCGTTAGCACCGCGTCGTAGGGCGCGCGGCCGCGCGTGGCGCAGCTCTCGAGCAGCGAGGACTGGAACCAGCCGCGATGCTGGTCCGACCCTTCGAGGTAGAGGTCGGCGGGCCAGCTGAGCTCGGGCCAGCGCCCGCTTTCGAGCACGAAGGCGTGGGTGCAGCCCGAATCGAACCACACGTCGAGGATGTCGGTGATCCGCTCGTAGTCGGCCGGATCGTAACCGGGGCCGAGGATGTCGGCGGCGGCCTCATCGGTCCAGGCGTCGACGCCCTGCTCGCGCACCGCGGCGACGATGCGTTCGTTCACCGCCGGATCGACCAGGTATTCGCCCGTCTTGCGGTGGACGAACAGCGTGATCGGCACGCCCCAGGCGCGCTGGCGGCTGAGCACCCAGTCGGGCCGCCCCTCGACCATCGCCCCGATCCGGTTGCGCCCTTTGGCGGGCACGAACCGGGTATCTTCGATCGCGGCCATCGCGCGGCTGCGCAGGCTGCCGCCGCCGTCGAGCTCGCGGTCCATCGGCACGAACCACTGCGGCGTGCAGCGATAGATGACCTTGGCCTTCGAGCGCCACGAGTGGGGGTAGGAGTGCTGGTAGTCCGCACTCGCGGCGAGCAGCGCGCCCGCCTCGCGCAAGTCCGAACAGATCGGCCCCTCGGGCGCGTTGAACTTGGGATTGATAACCGACATCCGCCGCTCGTCGGCGCCGCCGAGCCACAGCCAGTCGTCGCGATAGCGCCCGTCGGCCTCGACCGCGAACTTCGGCGTCAGCCCGTTGGCCTTGCACAGCTCGAAATCGTCCTCGCCGTGATCGGGCGACATATGGACC
>CAMPGP010000081.1 GCA_946885545.1 uncultured Altererythrobacter sp. | reverse complement strand
GTCCACCATATCCTCGAAAGCGCAGGCATCCCGGCGCGCATGGGCGGCAATATCGGCCTGCCGATCCTCGCCCAGGAACCGCTTCCCGAAGGCGGCGTTTACGTGCTCGAGCTGTCGAGCTACCAGATCGACCTCACCCGCTCGCTCGATTGCGAGGCAGTCGCACTCAGCAATGTGACGCCCGACCATCTCGACCGCTACGATGGCTTCGCCGCATACGCCGCGTCGAAGGCTCGCCTGCTGGCAATGCAGACGAGCGGACGGTTCGCGGTGTTCGGCTGCGGCGACGACGCGACGCGGGCGATTTGCAGCGCCGAGCAGGCACGTCGCGGGGAGGGTCGCGCAGTCTGTGCCGATCGTGGAACCGTCGCTGCGTACCAGGCCGACTGGCCCGCGTTGCAGGGCCCGCACAATCTCGAAAATGCAGCCATCGCTCTGGCGCTGTGCGAGGAACTCGGCATCGCGCGTGAGGCGATCCTGGCCGCGATGGCCAACTACCGCGGTCTTCCCCACCGGATGGAAGTCGTCGCCGAGCATCGCGGCGTGCTGTTCGTCAACGACAGCAAGGCGACCAACCAGGCCTCGGCCGCGCCCGCGCTCGCGGCCTATCCGCCCGATCCCTTCGTCGAGGGCGGCGGGCGGCCGCGCATCCACTGGATCGTCGGCGGGCTCCCCAAGGAAGACGGGCTGGGCGAATGCGAGCAGCACCTCGCCAACATCGCTGCCGCCTATACGATCGGCGAAGCCGGGCCGCGCTTCGCTCAACTGCTCGAAGGGCGCGTGCGCGTCGAGCGGGCCGAGCTCATGTGCCAGGCGCTGCGCCTCGCCTATGCCGCTGCCCGGCCCGGCGATGTCGTCCTGCTCTCGCCCGCCTGCGCCAGCTTCGACCAGTTCCGCGACTACGAGAAGCGCGGCGAATACTTCCGCGAGATCGTCGCCATGCTGATCGGTGATGCCGCGCCGTCGATCGACTGCGCAGCCGGGAAGTCGGCCGCATGAGCGCGAGCCAGCCCTACATTCCCCGCTCGGGGGAGCGCGCGCCGCGCCCCGAACGCTATCGCAGCACGAAGCGCGCCGAGCTCAAGATCTGGTGGCGCGAGATCGACCGCGTGCTGCTGTTCCTGATCATCGCCCTGATGGCGATCGGGGCGGCGGCCGTCGCCGCGGCGTCGCCTGCCAGCGCGCGGCGCCTCTCGACCTCGAGCCACACGTTGCCCGACCTCTATTTCTACTGGGCGCACCTGCGCTGGCAGATCGTCGGCCTCGCGGCGATGTTCGGCGCGGCGCTGCTTTCGCGCGAAAACGCGCGCCGCGCCGGGATCATGCTGTTCGGCGTGATGTTCGTGTTGCTGATGCTGGTGCCGTTCGTCGGCAACGAAGTGAACGGCGCGCGGCGCTGGATCAATCTCGGTTTCTCGTTCCAGCCGTCCGAATTCCTCAAGCCCGCGTTCGTGATCGCGCTGGCCTGGGTGATTTCGTGGCGCGCCCGTGACCCGAACCTTCCGGTCGTGGCGATCTCGACCGGGTTGATGGGGGCGATCGGCGGTCTGCTGATGCTCCAGCCTAACCTCGGCGACACGGTGCTCTTCGGCGGCGTGTGGTTCGCGCTGGTGATCCTGTCGGGCGTTTCGACGAAGCGGCTGGGCGCGGTGATCGGCGCCGGGGTCGGGCTCGCGGTCATGACCTATCTGCTCTACGAGAACGGGCGCAACCGGATCAACGACTTCCTCGGCGGGGGCACCGCCTACGACCAGGTCGATCTTGCCGAGCGCACGCTGCTCGCGGGTGGATGGACCGGCAGCGGCCTGTGGCTCGGCATTCGCAAGATGAGCCTGCCGGAGGCGCACACGGACTACATCTTCTCGGTCATCGGCGAGGAGTTCGGCCTGATCGTCTGCGCCCTGATCGTACTGCTCTACCTCGCGATCATCGTGCGCGTGCTGGTGCGGCTCGTCGACGAGGAGAATCTCTTCACGCTGCTTGCGGGTGCGGGGCTGGCGGTGCTGATCGGCGGGCAGGCGTTCATCAATATCCTCGTCAATCTGCAGCTCGCACCGTCGAAGGGCATGACGCTGCCGCTTGTGTCCTACGGCGGCTCGTCGACCATCGCGGTGTGTCTCACCGTCGGGCTGCTGCTGGCGATCACGCGGCGCAATCCGTTTCTCCGGCGCGAGACGCCCGGCCTGCGTCAGCGCCTGTTCGGAAAGGAAGCGCAGGCATGACCGGCGCCAATCGCCACTACGTCCTCGCCGCGGGGGGAACCGGAGGGCACCTGATTCCAGCCTTCGCGCTTGCAGTCGAACTCGAGCGGAGGGGGCACCACGTCGCGCTGGTGACCGACGAGCGCGGCGCGCACATTCCCGGCAAGCCTTCGTTTTTGCCCGCACACGTCCTCCCGGCGGGGCGCTTCGGAAAGAACCCGCTCACCTGGGTCTCGGCGATCCGCGCGGTGCTGGAGGGACGCCGCATGGCGCTGCGCCTGTTCGAGACGTTCGAGCCGAGCGCGGTCGTGGGCTTCGGTGGTTATCCGGCGCTACCCGCGCTCCTCGCGGCGACGTCGGCCGATATCCCGAGCGTGGTTCACGAACAGAACGCGGTGCTCGGCCGGGTCAATCGCCTGCTCGCCGGGCGCGTCCAGGCGATCGCCACCGCCTATCCCGACATCGCGCGGCTCAAGCCCAAGCATGCCCACAAGGTGGACCTCGTCGGCAATCCGGTTCGCGCGGAAGTCCTGCAATTGCGGCAGGAACCGTTCCCGCCGTTCAGCGAGGAAGGCCTGCTGCGCGTGCTCGTCACCGGCGGCAGTCAGGGCGCACGCGTGCTGAGCGAGGTGGTGCCCGACGGGCTCGCCATGCTCCCGCCCGCCTTGCGCCAGCGCCTGCAGGTCATCCAGCAGTGCCGCGCGGAGGACATCGAGGCAGTGCGCGAGCGCTATCGCAGCCACGACATTCCCGCCGAACTCGGCACCTATTTCGAGGACATGGCGGCGCGCCTTGCCGATGCGCACCTGTTCATCGGCCGGGCGGGCGCCTCGACCATCGCCGAACTGACTGCGGTCGGCCGCCCGGCGATCCTGGTCCCGCTCCCGATCGCGACCGACGATCACCAGGCTGCCAACACGCGCGAGCTTGCGAAGGCGGGCGGGGCGCGCATGATCCGGCAGGCGGCCTTCACGCCCAAGGAACTGGCCAAGCAGATCCAGGCCCTCGCGCAGCAGCCGCAGGCGCTCGCCAACGCGGCGCACGCCGCGTGGAACTGCGGCCGGCCCGATGCGGCGAAGGATCTTGCCGATCTCGTGGAAAGCTTCGGCGGCGCCGAGATGATGGACGTGATCCGGGTCGGTGCGAACAATGCGCGCGGCGCGAGCCAGGGCGTCGTCGCCGGGCAAGGTGCGGCACGGGACATCCGGGCATGAAGGGCGTCGCGACCGACATCGGGACGATCCACTTCGTCGGCATCGGCGGGATCGGCATGTCCGGCATCGCCGAGGTCATGCACAATCTCGGCTATACCGTGCAGGGCTCCGACATCGCCGAGGGGGCGAGCGTCGAGCGACTGCGCGCGCGAGGGATCAAGGTCGCGATCGGCCACGCGACCGAGAACGTCGAGGGCGTGGCGGTCGTGGTCACCTCGACCGCGGTGCGCCGGACCAATCCCGAAGTCGTCGCCGCGAACGAAAACAGCAACCCGGTGGTACGGCGCGCGGAAATGCTCGCCGAACTGATGCGGCTCAAGAACACCGTCGCGGTGGCCGGGACTCACGGCAAGACGACCACCACCAGCATGATCGCGGCTGTGCTGGATGCGGGCGGAGTCGATCCGACGGTCATCAACGGCGGCATCATCGAGCAGTACGGATCGAACGCGCGGCTCGGCGACAGCGACTGGATGGTGGTCGAAGCGGACGAGAGCGACGGCAGCTTCCTGCGCCTCGACGGGACGATCGCGGTCGTCACCAACATCGATCCCGAGCACCTCGACCACTACGGCGACTTCGACGGGGTGAAGGATGCCTTCGTGGAATTCATCCACAACGTCCCGTTCTACGGCGCGGCGATCCTGTGCATCGACCATCCCGAGGTCCAGGCGGTCACCGGCAAGGTCCGCGACCGGCGCGTTGTGACATACGGCTTCTCGCTTCAGGCGGACGTCTGCGCAGTCAACGTGAGGCCCGAGGCGGGCGGCAACCGGTTCGACGTGGTCGTGCGCCAGCGCGGCGAGGAAGACCGGCGGATCGAAGGCGTCCACTTGCCGATGCCCGGCCGCCACAACGTCCAGAACGCGCTCGCCGCGATCGCGGTGGCGATCGAGATGGGGTGCACCAACGAAACGATCTGCAATGGTTTCGGCCAGTTCGGCGGCGTTCGGCGGCGTTTCACACGCGTCGGCGAAGTGTTCGGCGCGACGGTGATCGACGACTACGCGCACCACCCGGTCGAAATTCGCGCCGTGCTCTCCGCCGCGCGGGAAAGCGTGCAGGACGGCCGCGTGATCGCGGTGATGCAGCCGCACCGCTTCACCCGCCTGCGCGACCTGATGGACGACTTCCAGAACTGCTTCAACGACGCCGATCAGGTCTACGTGACCCCGGTCTACACCGCGGGCGAGGAGCCGATCGAGGGCATCGATGCCGCGGCGCTCGTCGCCGGGCTCAAGTCGCGCGGCCACCGCGCCGCCGCGACGGTCGCCGACCAGGCCGAACTGGCGCGCGTTCTCGCAGGCGAAGTGGGCGAAGGCGATCTCGTCGTCTGCCTCGGCGCGGGCGACATAACGCGCTGGGCGTCCACCCTCGCAAGCGACATCGCGGCGGCGGGCAGGGCATGAGCATGACCCAGCCCGACTGGCCCGAATACGACAACGGTGCGGCGCCCGATTGCGCGGTCGAAGGCGCCGTAGCCTCGCCGATTTCGATGGACGGTATTCGCGGCACGCTGACGGCCCACGCGCCGCTCGCGAAGCTGGTCTGGTTCAAGGCCGGGGGCGAGGCCGACTGGCTGTTCGAGCCTGCCGATGTGGACGACCTGACCGAATTCCTGATCAAGCTCGGCAGCAAGCTGCCGGTGATGGCACTCGGGCTCGGTTCGAACCTGATCGTGCGCGACGGCGGGGTGCCCGGAGTGGTTGTGCGGCTGGGCAAGGCTTTCGCCAAGGTTGCCGACATCGGCGATCACGTCCTCGAATGCGGCGGCGGGGCGAGCGGTATCCTCGTCTCCTCGACCGCGCGCGACGCGGGCATCGCCGGGCTGGAATTCCTGCGCGGCATTCCCGGCACCGTCGGCGGTTTCGTCCGCATGAACGGCGGGGCCTACGGGCGCGAGGTGGCCGACGTGCTGATCGATTGCGACGTGATCCTGCCGGGTGGCCGCCTTGTGCGGCTGCCGAAGAGGGATCTGCGCTACAGCTACCGGCATTCGGAACTGCCCGAGAGCGCGGTGGTCGTCTCTGCGCGCTTCCAGGGCACGCCCGGCGATCCGGCGGAGATCGGCGCGGAGATGGACCGTATCGCGCAGGCGCGCGAGGAATCGCAGCCGCTGCGCACCAAGACCGGCGGCTCGACCTTCAAGAACCCCGAAGGCGACAAGGCCTGGCGTCTCGTCGATGCCGCCGGATGCCGAGGCATGACCCGCGGCGGCGCGCAGGTGAGCGAGAAGCACACCAATTTCCTCATCAACACCGGCGACGCGACGAGCGCCGACATCGAAGGGCTGGGCGAAGACGTGCGGCGAAAGGTCTATGCCGATTCCGGCGTGATGCTCGAATGGGAAATCCAGCGGGTGGGCCGGCCGTGAGCACCGAAACCAAACCTCACGTCGCCGTCCTGATGGGCGGCTGGGCGAACGAGCGCCCCGTTTCGCTGATGTCGGGCGAAGGCGTCGCCAAGGCGCTCGAGACGCGCGGCTATCGCGTGACGCGGATCGATATGGACCGGCAGGTCGCCGCGCGCATTGCCGAGGCCGCGCCCGATGTCGTGTTCAACGCGCTTCACGGCGTGCCGGGCGAAGACGGCACGGTGCAGGGCATGCTCGACCTGATGGGCGTGCCCTATACGCATTCGGGCCTCGCCACCTCGGTCATCGCGATCGACAAGGAACTGACCAAGCAGGCGCTGGTGCCCCACGGCATCCCCATGCCCGGCGGCCGCATCGTGCGCAGCGAGGAACTATTCGCCAAGGACCCGCTTCCGCGCCCTTACGTGCTGAAACCGGTCAACGAGGGATCGTCGGTTGGGGTCGCCATCGTCACCGCCGAGGGCAATTACGGCAACCCGATCGCGCGCGATGCGAAGGGGCCGTGGCAGGAATTCGCCCAGTTGCTGGCCGAACCCTATATCCGCGGCCGCGAACTGACGACCGCGGTCATCGACGGGGCCGAGGGCCCGCGCGCGCTGACGGTGACCGAGCTCGTGCCCAAGTCGGGCTTCTACGATTTCGACGCCAAGTACACCGACGGGATGACCGAGCACGTCTGCCCGGCGCAGATCCCCGAGGACATCGCACGGCTGTGCATGGACCTCGCCGTCCGCGCGCACCGCGTGCTCGGGTGCAAGGGCTGCAGCCGCACCGATTTCCGCTGGGACGACGAGCAGGGGGTCGACGGGCTGTTCGTGCTCGAGACCAATACCCAGCCGGGCATGACCCCGCTCAGCCTCGTGCCCGAACAGGCGCGGCATTGCGGGATGAGCTACGAGGACCTCGTCGAGGCGATCGTGGCCGAGGCGCTGGAGCGCGCGGGGGCGCGCCAGGCGGCAACTTCGGGGGCAGGGGGGAGCGATGGCGACGGTTAACCGCAAGGCCAAGGGGGTGCGGCGATCGACCGCCGCGAAGGGGCGCGCGCAGACCGCGCGCCGCGCGCGGGCCAGGACCGGCTCCGTGCTCGATTCCGCGATGGCGGTGCTGCCCTTCACCGAAGAACAGCTTCACCGTGCGTTTCTGGCCGTGATCCTCGGTGCGGCCGTGGCACTCGCATGGTTCGTCGCAAGTCTCGCCGGCGTGCCCGCGATGGCGCAACAGCAGGTCGCTCTGGTGGCCTCCGATGCCGGGTTCGAAGTCCGCAAGGTCAAGGTCACCGGCGTAGAGCGGATGAACGAACTGAAGGTCTACGAGCGCGCGCTGGCGCAGCGCGATCGCCCGATGCCGCTCGTCGATCTCGACGCGCTGCGCGCTGAACTCCTCGAACTCTCCTGGGTCGAGGATGCCCGTGTCTCGCGCCAGTTGCCCGACAGCCTGGTGATCGACGTGGTCGAGCGCACGCCGCACGCCGTCCTGCGCAAGCCCGGCCGGCTTGTGCTCATCGACCGTACCGGGGCGGAACTCGAACCGATCTCGCAGGCCAATGCGAAAGGAATGCTGATCATTTCCGGTCCGGGCGCGAAGTCGCAGGTGGAGGAACTCGCCGCGCTGCTCGCCGCTGCACCTGCGATCGAACCGCAGGTCGCCGAGGCTGAATGGATCGGCAACCGCCGCTGGAATCTCACTTTCGATACCGGCCAGATCCTCGCGCTCCCGCAAGGCGACGACACGTCGGCCGGTGCGCTCGTCGCCTTCGCGCGGCTCGACGGCGTCAACCGGCTGCTCGGCGGCAAGGTCGCGACCTTCGACATGCGCGCGCCGGAGCGCATCTACATGCGCATACCGGGCCGCGCGGCGCAGGCGCTCGCCGCACAGGGAAGCGAATGATGGGCATGCCGCGTATCGGCAAGGTCTTCGGGGCGGTCAACGTCGGCTCGTTCCGCATTTCCGCGATGATCATGGGCCTGTCCGAAACCGGCGAGATGATCGTGCTCGGCTCGGGCCACCGCGCCAGCCAGGGCATCAAGCGCGGCTACGTCACCGACATGGCGGCTGCCACATATGCGATCCGCGACGCGGTCGAGCGTGCCGAGAAGAACGCGGGCACCAGTGTCTCGAGCGTATGGATCGGCTGCTCCGGCGCGGGCCTCGCGAGCCAGGTTGCCAAGGTGGAAATCGACATCGGCGGGCGCCGGATCGAGGAGGAAGACATCGAGCTCCTGCTCGTTGCGGCGCGCGATTCGATCCAGCCCGACGGACGCATGGTGCTGCATGCACAACCGGCGCACTACACGCTCGATGGGGCGCATGGGGTGTCCAATCCGCGTGGACTCCATGCCGAACGGCTCGGCGTCGACATCCACGTCATGCTCGCCGACGGGGCGCCCGTGCGCAACATGATCGAGGCGGTGCAGAACGCGCATCTCGACGTCGAGGCCGCGGTCGCCGCGCCGATCGCGGCGGGTTATGCCTGTCTCACGCCCGAGGAACGCGAACTCGGCACCGCCTTGATCGAGATCGGGGGCGAGGTCACCAACGTGTCGCTCTATGCCGGCGGCA
>CAMPGP010000080.1 GCA_946885545.1 uncultured Altererythrobacter sp. | reverse complement strand
GCGCAAGGTGGAGGGCGCAATGGCGCGCGGCGAATTGCGCGCGCTTGTAGCCACCGCCAGTCTCGACCTCGGGGTCGACTGGGGCGACATCGACTGCGTGGTGCAGATGGGGGCGCCCAAGGGGTCCAGCCGCCTGCTCCAACGCATCGGGCGCGCCAACCACCGGCTCGACCAGCCCAGCCGCGCGATCCTCGTGCCCGGCAACCGCTTCGAATTCCTCGAGGCGACCGCGGCCAAGGACGCGGTCGACCAGGGCCAGCGCGACGGCGAGGACTTCCGCCCCGGCGGACTCGACGTGCTCGCGCAGCACGTCATGGCCTGTGCCTGCGCCGCGCCGTTTCAGGAGGCCGAGCTGTTGGCCGAGGTCCGCTCGAGCCTGTCCTACGCCTGGCTCGACGAGGAGGTCTGGAGCCGCGTCCTCGGCTTCGTCGAGAACGGCGGCTACGCGCTGCGCGCCTACGACCGGTTCAAGCGCATCGTGCGCGACAAGCACGGCGTGTGGCGGCTGACCCATCCCGAGCACGCCGCGCGCCACCGGATGAACGCCGGGATAATCGTCGATTCCGAAATGCTAACCGTGCGCTTCAGAAATGGTCGCCAGCTCGGCAAGGTGGAGGAACGCTTCGCCGCGTCCCTCTCGCCCGCCGACACCTTCTTCTTCGCCGGCATGAGCCTCGAGGTCGAACAGGTGAAGGACATGGAGGTGATCGTGCGCGCGGCGAAGAAGTCCGCCACGATCCCGTCCTACGGCGGCCAGCGCCTTCCGCTCACCACGCATCTGGCCGAACGGGTGCGATCGATGCTGGTCGACCGCGCGGGCTGGGCGCGATTTCCCGACGATGTGCGCGAATGGCTCGAGGTGCAGGACTGGCGCAGCCGCTTGCCCGGGCCTGGAGAGCTGCTGGTCGAGAGCTTCCCGCACGCGAAGAAGCACTACAGCGTCTACTATACGTTCGAGGGGTGGAACGCGAACCAGAGCCTGGGGATGCTCATTACCCGGCGGATGGAGGATCGGGGGCTCTATCCAGGCGGCTTCGTGGCCAACGACTATTCTCTTGCGGTCTGGGGCCTTAAGCCGGTCGAGAACCCCGCGCCGCTGCTTTCGCCCGATATCCTTGCGCACGAGTTCATCGACTGGGTTCAGGAATCGCACCTGCTGCGCCGCGCCTTCCGCGAGGTGGCGGTGATCGCCGGGCTGGTCGAGCGCCAGCATCCGGGCAAGCGCAAGACCGGCAAGCAGGTCACCTTCTCGACCGACCTGATCTACGACGTGCTGCGCAAGTACGAGCCCGACCACGTGCTGCTCGAAGCCGCCTGGGCCGATGCGCGCGCGCGACTAACCGACGTCGGACGGCTGGCGGACCTGCTCGAACGTTCGGCCGAACAGCTGGTCCATGTCGAACTCGACCGGGTCAGCCCGCTGGCGGTGCCGGTCATGACGATGATCGGACGCGAAGCCATGCCGCAGGGTGCGGTCGACGAGGAACTGCTGCTCGAGGCCGAAACACTCGCCGCGACCGCGATGCGCGTCGATGCGGCGGCGGACGCCGACCAAGAGTAGCAGTCAGCGCTGGGCGAACGTGCGGTATTTCTCGTTCCCGACGAAGCCGAATTTGCTCACACCCGACAGTTCGATCAGCCTCAATACGCGCGCCGAGGCGGCGTAGCCCGCCATCGCTGCGGGTTCGAACTGCAGTTCGGGCTCCACGGGCATCTCGCGGGTTTGCACGAGCAACGCACCGAGCTGTCTCTCGGAGACCGGGGTGCCGTTCCACAGCATGCGATCCGAAGTATCGATCGTGATCCGGTTCTTGATCGTGTCGGTGGCGGGGCAATCCGAACAGTCGCTCGGCAGGTCGACATCGATCGAATGCGTGGCCGCCGGAATGGTGATGACGAACATGATCAGCAGTACGAGCATGACGTCGATCAGCGGTGTGGTGTTGATCTCGCCCATCAGACGAAGGTCGCTTGCAGGCATGACATTTCTCCCCGGATACGCTGTACATGTGATGCTATCACATAACGATGCACCTTTGTAGTGGGTTCCGGCGCTTCGACATCGGCACGGCCGGCGCTGCGCGAAAGGACGTCGTCAGAGGCCAAGAAAAAAGGGGGCGGATCGCTCCGCCCCCTTCGGGATTCTTTCTGGTTCCGGATGCCCGTCAGGCGCCGGCAGCCTTGTCGAATGTCCGGTACTTTTCGTTGCCGACGAAGCCGAACTTGGTGACTCCTGATCCCTTGATGATATTGAGCACCTTCACCGAGAGATCGTAGCTCGCAAACTGCTCCGGCTCGAACTGAAGTTCGGGCTCGGGGTCGATGTTCCTGCTGATCTCGAGGTTACGGACGAGCTCGCCTTCGTTGATCGGATCGCCGTTCCAGAGAATTTCGCCAGCCTGATTGATGACGATCTTGTTCTTGATCGGATCGATCTGGTCTTCCGGCGGAGGATTGGGGTTCGGCGCCGGAAGATCGATGTCGACCGAGTGCGTCGCCACCGGGATGGTGATGATGAACATGATGAGGAGCACGAGCATGACGTCGATCAGCGGCGTCGTGTTCATTTCCATCATCGGGGTGCCGTCGTCGCGGCCGCCTGACATTGCCATGGTGGGCTACTCCTGAATTCTTGCTTCCGGCCCGGTCAGCTCGTGGGGTTCGGATCGACCGGGTTGGAAATGAAGCCGATGGTCGGATAGCCGGCCGCCTGCACGTTGTAGATCGTGCCCGCAACGCACTGCCACGGGGCGTTCACGTCGCCGCGAATGTGGACCTGCGGGATCTTCTCGGGATCTTCCATGATCGCCTCGGGGCCACCGGCACGCTGCACGATGGCATCCAGACGTTCGAACGCACGATCGTAGAGTTCCTGCGAATCCACCGGCGTACTGTTGTTGAAGTACACGCGGCACTGGCCTTCGCGCGATGCGCCTTCGAACCCAGGCTCGCCGGCACTGCGGCCCGCGGCATCCGTCGTGCTGACGGTGAGCTGCAGGTTCTCAACCTTGTCCTTCGATTCGGTCGATTCGAACACAGGGATACGAAGCTTCTCGATCGTCTGGATCGCGACCGGAACCGCGATGAGGAAGATGATCAGGAGAACCAGCATCACGTCCACGAGCGGAGTGGTGTTGATCTCCGACATCGGACGTTCGTCGCCGCCGCCTCCCGTCGAAATGGCCATGTCTATATCCTATCCAACTTTTCCGTTTCACAGGTGGCGCCGGACCGGCCGAAGCCGGCCCGGCATCACGGCGCCTTAGCGCTTCGTGGTGGTCGTGGTCGTGGTCGTGCCGGCGACCGGGCGCGAAGCCGGTGCCGTCGCCGCGGCCTTGCCAGCCTGCTGCGTCGAGGTGGCGGTCATCAGGGCCGGCTTCACCGCACCCTTCGAGTTGATGTTGGCGAGAATGTCGGTCGAGAAGCCCGAGAGCAGCTCGGCGATCCGCTTGTTGCGGCTCTGCAGCCAGTTGTAGGCAAGCACGGCCGGAACGGCGACGAGCAGACCGATCGCGGTCATGATCAGCGCCTCACCGACCGGGCCGGCGACCTTGTCGATCGAGGCCGAACCGGCGATGCCGATGTTGATCAGCGCGCGGTAGATACCGATAACCGTACCGAGCAGACCGACGAACGGCGCGGTCGCACCGACGGTCGCGAGGAACGGCAGGCCGCCTGCGAGCTTGGCGTTGATCGAGGCTTCCGAACGCGCGAGCGAGCCGTGCAGCCAGTCGTGCGCTTCGAGGCTGTCGGTCATCTTGCCGTGCGCGTCTTCGGCGGCGAGGCCGTCGTCGACCAGCTGGCGCCAGGCGCTGTTCTTGTCGAGCTTGGTCGCACCCTCGCGAAGGGTGCCCGCGCGCCAGAAACCGGAGCGGACGTTCTTGTACTGGTTGAAGATCTTCTGCTGCTCGAGCAGCTTGGTGATCAGGATGTAGAACGAACCGACCGACATGATCACGAGAACGCCGAAGATCGACCAAGCGATCAGGCCGCCCTGGTTCATGGCTTCCATGAAGCCGAACTGGTTCTGGGGGGCAGCCTCGCCCGCTGCGGCGGCAAGAAGTTCAAAAGTCATTGCGAAAGTCCTCTCAGAAAGAAGCAGTTTGGGTTGGGTTGTCCCGCCGCCGCGCCAGGCGCGGCGGCGGAGGAAATGCTAGTTCGGGATCTCCCAGCGAACCGTGCTCGAGTAGTTGCCGGCCACTTCGTCGCCATTGCCGTTGGTGGCGGGCGAGAAGCGGGCGCGCCGCTGGATCAAGCTGCAGGTCGCATCCTTGAGTTCCTGCGGTGCGGATCCTCCGGTGATCGAACACGATTCGACCCGGCCATTGGCGCCGATACGCAGGCTGAACGACGCCGTACCGCTGTATTCGCGGCTGATCCAGCTGCTCCGGTAGTCGGCGTTCGTGACCCACGAGCCCGGGTTGCCGCGCGGCTGGGCGCGCTTCGGCTCGAACCGGGGCGGCGGCGGCGGCGGCGGGGCCGGCGGAGCCGCTGGCGGCACGCGCAGCACTGGCGGCGCGGGCGGCGGAATGGTCGGCTGCGTGCGGATCGGCGGCGGCGCAGGCGCGATGCTGATCGGCGGCGGCGGGGCTACCGGCGGCGGCGGCGCGGTATCCGGCTGCGGCTCGGGCGGGGGCGGTTCGTCCTCGGGCTCGGGCGGCGGTGGCTCCTCGATATCGACCGTCGTCACACGCTCGACTACCTCGCTCACCGCCTTGTAGGCGAGCCCGGTAATCAACGCATATCCGACGAGGACATGGACGATCGCCACAATAACTATGGCGATCATCCGGTTTCCGCTTATCTGTTGGTCAGCGTAGGCCATTCAGTCGCTTCACTCCATCGTCTCTCGCCGGGCGCAAGCCCGGCGTCTCTCCTCACGACAAGCAAATCCCTTGCCAGAGGGCAATCCCAAATGTCCACCCTGCCGGCCGATACCCGAAACGCGAAGGCCGAATGGGCCCACGTGCCGGAAGGCCCGGCATGGGCCTGCCCGCGAGCATCTTGTCTTATGGTTGCCCCGGACCGGCGCGACCATTAGCTTCGAAGCAATACCCGCGCAAACGCTTTATCGGTTAACTACGGATTCACGCTCGCACGTCTTGGAACGCAGCAAGCACGAATCGGTTCACGAAATTGCGCATTCGCACATGGACGGGATATTTATGGCCCTTACTCAAAGTCTTAAAAGTCTTGCGATTCTGTCGGCAAGCGGGCTTCTCGCGGCATGCGCCGGTGCCGCGGCCCAGCCGGCCCCCACGCCGGTGGCGGTAGCAAACGCGCCAACTTACGCCGATCTCGCCGACCTCGCCGATCGCGCCAACCTCGTGATCCGTGCAGAGATTCGCGATCAGGCGACGCTGTCGCCGGAGCGCGCGCCCAATGTCGCACCCGGCTATGCACGGCTTTACGTCGAGGCACGGACGACCGCGCTCATTGCGGGTAGCGTGCCGATCGGCGAATCGCTTCGCTACCTGGTCGATGTGCCGGTCGACGAAGACGGCGACCCGCCCAAGCTGAAGAAGCAGGAAATGATCCTCTTCGCGCTCGCGGGGCAGGGGCGCCCCGGCGAAATCCAACTGGTCGGCCCGACTGCGCAGCTTCCGTGGACGCCCGAACTTGAGGCGCGCCTGCGCCCGATCCTGGCCGAGATGGCTGCGCCCGACGCGCCGCCCTCGGTGCTCGGGGTGCGCGACATCCTCTCGATGCCGGGCAATCTCGCCGGCGAATCGGAAACGCAGATGTTCCTCAACACCGATGGCGACGGGCCGGTGTCGATCACCGTCGTGCGTCGGCCGAACATGGCTCCGGTGTGGGGCGTGTCGTGGACCGAGATCGTCGACCAGGCCGCGCGCCCGCCTGCGCGCGATACGCTGGGGTGGTACCGGATCGCCTGCTTCCTTCCCGACGAGCTGCCGCAATCGGCTAATCTCGCGCAGGACCCGCAGTCGCGCGCGCAGGCGCTGGAGGACTTCCGCTTCGTCCAGCAGAGCCTCGGGCCCTGCCGCCGCAACCGCAGCTAGCGCGCGGCCAAGCGAAACTGGTTCCCATGGCGCGATCGCCCGCGTTAGGGCGATCGGCATGAAACGCACCGCCAAATCCTCCGCCCCCCGTGGCTGAGCCGCTGCGCATCGCGCTCGCCGGACTCGGCACGGTCGGGGCGGGCGTCATCCGCCTGCTCGAAACCAACGCCGCGCTGCTGCGTGCCCGCGCCGGGCGCGAGCTGCGCATCGTCGCGGTCCGCGCGCGCGACCGCGACAAGGATCGCGGGGTCGACCTGACCCGGTTCGACTGGGACGACGACATGACCGCCATGGCCGCGCGCGACGATGTCGACGTCGTGGTCGAATTGGTCGGCGGGGCGGACGGTCCCGCGCTCACCCTCGCGCGCAACGCCATCCGAGCAGGCAAGGGGCTGGTCACCGCCAACAAGGCGATGATCGCGCACCACGGCCCCGCACTCGCCGAAGCGGCCGAGGCAGCAGGCTCCGCGCTCAAGTTCGAAGCGGCGGTCGCGGGCGGCATCCCGGTAGTCAAGGCGTTGCGCGAAGGCGCCGCCGCCAATGCGATCGAGCGTATCTACGGCATCCTCAACGGCACTTCGAACTACATCCTCTCGACGATGGAGGCGAACGGCGCGGATTTCGGCGACACGCTCGCCGAGGCGCAGCGAAAGGGGTTCGCGGAGGCCGATCCGGCGTTCGACATCGAAGGCACCGACGCGGCGCACAAGCTCGCGATCCTTGCCGCGATCGGCTTCGGTTCGCGGGTCGATTTTGCCGGGGTCGAGTGCGAGGGCATCGCGCGCATCCGGGCCGAGGACATCGCGCGTGCCGACACGCTCGGCTACGTCGTGCGGCTGATCGGCATGGCCGACGTCGAGGAAGCGGCCGACGGAACCCCGGCACTGCTCCAGCGGGTCAAGCCGTGCCTCGTTCCCAAGGGCCATCCGCTGGCCCACGTCACCGGTGCGACCAATGCGGTGGTCGCCGAGGGCAATTTCTCCGGCCGCCTGCTGTTTCAGGGCGCGGGCGCGGGCGCGGGCCCGACGGCCAGCGCGGTGGTCGCCGATCTGATCGACATCGCGCGCGGGGAAATCGGCGCGCCGTTCTCGGTCCCCTCCGCCGGGATGGTGCCGATGGCGCGGGCCGAGGCCGGGCACCGCACCGGGCGCACCTACCTGCGCTTCACCGTCGCCGATCGGCCGGGGGTGCTCGCCGAGATGACCGCTGCGATGCGCGATGCTGGGGTCTCGATCGAAAGTCTGATCCAGCAAGGACGGCAGGAGGAAGGGGGCGAAGTGCTCGTCGCGATGGTCGCGCATGAAGGGCCGGAGCGCAACGTGGCGCACGCGCTCGAGCTTCTGCGCGATTCCGAAAGCTTTACCGCGCCGCCGCTCTCGATGCAGATCCTCGAGGGCTGAGTGCCCCGGCCTAGTCCGGCTCGGCGGTGACGATTTCGATCGGTACCGTGCCGGGTGGCAATGCAGGGCGCTCTCCGCTGGCGATTTCGGACGGGTCCGTAGCCCGTGCTGCATCCGGAGCAGCCGGTGGCGGCGATACGGTGCCATCGTTGCCGCGCGGGGCGAGCCCCTTGCCGACACGCTCCGCGTCGGACCCTGGCGGTGCTTCAGGCAGCGCGTCGAAGTCGACGATGTAGGCCGGGGGAGGCGGGCATTTCTGCAGGCCCGGGATACACAGGTTGCCGACGGTGGCGGGACCCTGGAAGATTCCCGGCCCGTCGACGTTGGGGGCCTGCGGGTTGCCCTTGTTCATCGTCGCCGCAGCGTATTCGTCTTCTGCATCCTCGTCGGAGCGGACGCGGAACTGCGACTGTTCCTCCAGTCGCGCGCAGACGACAATCTCGTCACCCTCGGGTTGCTCGCAGTCGGGCTGGGGTTGTTCTGGCGGGGGCGGACCGTAGGTTTCCTTTACGGCCCGGAAAGCTTCGTCCACCGGGTCGGGGCCGACCTGGCCGGGGCCCGGATCCTGCGCGGCGAGCGGGGCCGCGGCCAATCCGAGGGCAAGCGCCAGGTGGTTTCTCGACATTCCCGCTCCCGCTGTCTAAGCGCCCTCCCAAGCACCCTTGGGGGACTGAATCCAGCATGAATGACCGTTCCGAAACGCCCGCCGCCAGCTCGCAGCTCGACCGCGTGCTCGTCCTCGAGCTGGTCCGCGTGACCGAGGCCGCCGCGATCGCCGCGAGCAAGCTGATCGGGCGCGGCGACGAGAAGGCGGCCGATGCCGCCGCGGTCGAGGCGATGCGCAAGGCCTTCGACCAGCTCGAGATCGACGGGACCGTGGTGATCGGCGAAGGCGAGCGCGACGAGGCGCCGATGCTCTACATCGGCG
>CAMPGP010000079.1 GCA_946885545.1 uncultured Altererythrobacter sp. | reverse complement strand
CGCGCATGGCATTGAGCGTGATCGCGGTGTCGATCAGCGTCTCGCCCTTCTTCACACTCGACTGCGCGGCGTGCATGTTGACCACGTCGGCGCCCAGCCGCTTGCCCGCGATCTCGAAACTCAGCAGCGTACGCGTGGAATTCTCGAAGAAGGCGTTGATGATCGTCAGCCCGGATAGCTCGTCGCAGTGCTTCTCGGGGCGTCGGTTGAATTCGACCCACTGTTCCGCTTCTGCGAGCAGGAACAGGATCTCGTGCCGCTCGAGCTGCGCTATTCCGGTCAGGTCGCGATGCGGAAACGCGCGCGCGCCCGCGGGGAAGCGACCCGGTGTTTCGTGAGTGCCCGTCGATGCCATTGAAGCCATGCCAATAGGGTCGGAATGGCCCTTCGTCGAGACTTATCCGACGCTCGCATGCTTTCCGGTGGAACCCGGGCCCCGCGCGCACTACGTTGGTGTCTGAACGATCTGATTTGCGGGACTTTCGGGACAATGACTTTCGCGGGCAAGGTTTGGCGGCTGCTGGTAGGCATCAAGGACGGCATGAGCCTGCTGTTCCTGCTGCTGTTCTTCATGGCGCTCTACGCCATCCTCACTGCGCGTCCGAGCCCGGCGCAAGTGCGTGAAGGGGCTCTGCTCCTCGAACTCGATGGCGTGGTGGTGGAGGAGAAATCGCCGATCGATCCCTTCGCAGCGCTCCTCAGCGGGCAGGAGCCGATCACCGAATTCCAGTCGCGCGACCTTGTCCACGCGATCGACGAGGCCGCGGGCGACGACCGCATCAAGGCGATCGTCCTCGACATGACCTCGTTCCTCGGCGGCGGGCAGGTGCACCTGCAGGATATCGGCGCCGCGCTCGAACGCGCGAAGGCGGCGGACAAGCCGGTGCTCACCTATGCCGTGGCCTACGGCGACGACGCGATGATGCTCGCCGCGCACGCGAGCGAGGTCTGGGTCGATCCGCTCGGCGGAGCGGTGATCGCGGGCCCCGGTGGGTCGAACCTCTATTTCGGCCAGTTGCTGGAAAATCTGCGGATCAACGCGCGGGTGTACAAGGTCGGCGAGTACAAGTCGGCGGTAGAGCCCTATTCGCGCTCCGACATGTCGCCCGAGGCGCGCGAGAACTACGAGGCGCTGTACGGCGCGCTGTGGGAGGAATGGCAAGCCAATGTGAAGAAGGCCCGGCCGCAGCTCCAGCTCGACCGGGTCACGACCCGGCCCGCGGAATGGATCGCAGCGAGCAACGGCGATCTCGCCACCGCGGCGAAGGATGCGGGCCTCGTCGATCGACTGGGCGGCAAGATCGAATTCGGCGAACGGGTGGCGGAGATCGCCGGCGAGGACGGCTGGGACGAAACACCCGGCACCTACGCCGCGACCGAGCTCGACCCGTGGCTCGCCGAAATCGAGCCGGAAGAGCCGGGCAGCAAGATCGGCGTGGTAACCATTGCGGGGACGATCGTGGACGGCGATGCCGGCCCAGGGACTGCTGGTGGCGACCGTATCCGCGACATCCTGATCGATGCGCTCGACGACGATCTCGCCGCGCTTGTGGTGCGGGTGGATTCGCCCGGTGGTTCGGTGCTGGCGTCGGAGGAAATCCGCCGCGGCATTCTGCGCCACAAGGCGAAGGATATTCCGATCGTCGTCTCGATGGCCAACATGGCGGCGAGCGGCGGTTACTGGGTCGCCACTCCGGCCGACCGCATCTTCGCCGAGCCCGAGACGATCACCGGTTCGATCGGGATATTCGCGGTCATACCGACTTTCGAAGAGACCGCCGCCGAATGGGGCGTGACCGCCGACGGCGTGCGCACCACGCCGCTGTCGGGCCAGCCCGACCTGATCGGTGGCTTCACTCCCGAGATCGACGCGATCCTGCAGAGCTCGATCGAGGACGGATACCGCGACTTCATTCGCCGCGTGGGCGAATCGCGCGACATGACCGCTGCGCAGGTCGATGCGATCGGCCAGGGGCGCGTGTGGGATGGTGGAACCGCTCGCCAGATCGGGCTGGTCGACCAGTACGGCGGTCTCGACGATGCGGTCGCATGGGCAGCCGAACAGGCAGAACTCGGCGAGGGCGACTGGCACCTCGAGTATCTCGGCGAGCAGACGCAGCCGTACGATTCGCTGATTCGCCAGATGATCGTGGGCGAAAGCGAAGGCGCACGCGGCGGAGACATCTTCGCGATGGTCGCGCAGCGCGAACAGGCGCTGCTGGGACAAGTCGCGCGCGACGTCGACCGCCTCGTTTCGGTGCGCGGCATGCAGGCCTACTGCCTCGAATGCCCGCCACCGGCCGCGGTGCGCGCCGCACCGCCGTCGCCGAGCGGATGGCTGGCGCGATTGCTGGCGCTGATCGGCTGAAGGTCAGCTCGCGCCGAGCGGAACACGCCGCTTGCCAAGAATGTCGGCGCATGGCAAAGGCGCGCCCCTGCCGTGCAGGCGGCCCGAACGGGCCCTCCGGCGGGCGCGTAGCTCAGTGGTAGAGCACACCCTTCACACGGGTGGGGTCGCAAGTTCAATCCTTGCCGCGCCCACCATTTTGCCAGCCGCGGCATTCCTGGGCACAGTTGCGCGGGGCACGTCGCGATATTATCCTCCTCGCGATGAATCCTGGGCGATTCCTGCGACGGACCGGGGTCCGCACCGAAGCTCTGCTGTGCCTTGCGCTCGCGCGCGCGCTGGTGCGGTTCGTTCCGTTCAAGCTCTGGCGTTCCAGCCTGGGGCCTCTGGACAGCGAAGCGGCCGCGGGCCTTGTCGTCTTGCCCGACCACGAGCGAGACCGGGCCGCCTCGATCGGTCGCATCGTCTGCGCGATGGCCGCACGCGCATGGTTCGACGCCGTTTGCCTCCCCCAGGCAATGGCCGCGCGCTGGATGCTCCGCCGGCGTGGAATCGCCTCGCGCATCGTGGTCGGATCACGGCGCGGCGATCTCGACGAAGGCACGCTCTTCCACGCCTGGCTTGTCGCCAGCGGGGTAATCGTGACGGGCGCGAGCGAACGCGCGGCGTTCATGGATTTCCGAAGTCGCGCACGCGAAACGGAGCGCGGATCGGCCTGAGACCCGCGCTTAGCGGCTCTCTGCGGCTATTCCGTGCGCGAGCAGGTCGCTCGCAATCGCGGCGACTTTCTCGGCCGGCATTTCGCCATCGTTCCACACCGCGTAGCGAAGGCCGAGAAACACGTTCATCCCCATGATCGCCCAGGCGTGCGCTTCCTCGAGATCCTGCCGCAACTCGCCCCTCAGCGCACCTTCGCGAAGTCGCTCGAGAATGCGGGCCCCGGTGGTCTCGTAGTGAAGGCGATAGCTATCCGGATCGACGAATTCAGCCTCGTCGATGATGCGGTAGACTTCCTTGTGTTCCGCCGCGAAGCGAAGGAAGGCAGTCAGCGCTGCCCGTTCGCGCTCGATCGCGGAAGCGGGCTGCGCCAATGCGTCGCGCGCCGCGACCTTCACCGCTTCGCTCATGTCGCGCACCAGCGCCTGGAAGATCGCGTCCTTCGAATCGAAATACGTATAGAAGCTGCCGAGCGCAGTGCCGGCGCGCGCGGTGATCCCGCTGATCGAGGCATCGTGGAATCCCCGCTCACCGAATTCGACTGCCGCGGCGTCGAGCAGCTTGCGCAACGTCCGCCGCCCCCGCTCCGTGCGAGGCTGCTTGGCGGTTTCCACCGACGAGGCTGGCGTCCCCTCTCCCATGAGCACGATCGCTAAGCCTGCAGTCGAGCCCCTGCAAGCAAAAAACTTGAAACATGGTTCATGTTTCAATATCGAGGCCGCAAATAAGACGGGAGAGGATCGATGAGGGTGCCTGATTCAAAGTTTGCGGCCGCCTTGCTGGGGGGCGTCGCCACGATTGCATTTGCTGCACCGGCCGTCGCGCAGGATGCGACCGTCGCCGAGCCGGTCGCGACGGAGGCGAGCGCGGATTCGGGCGAAATCGTCGTCACCGCGCGTCGCCGCGAAGAACGCCTGATCGATGTCCCCGTGGCAGTTAGCGCGTTCAGTGGAGAGCAGCTCGAGCAGCGCGGTGCGCTCGACCTCACCGATGTCGCTCAGGCCGTGCCCAACGTGACGCTGGAGAACTCGCGCGCGACCAACTCGACGCTCAGCGCCTTCATCCGCGGCATTGGACAGCAGGACCCTGTTTCCGGCTTCGAGCAGGGTGTGGGAATCTATCTCGACGACGTCTACCTCAACCGGCCTCAAGCGGCGGTGCTCGACATCTACGACGTCGAGCGAATCGAGGTCCTGCGCGGACCGCAGGGTACGCTCTACGGCCGCAACACCATCGGCGGCGCGGTCAAGTACGTGAGCCGGCGCCTGCCGCAGGAATTCGCCCTCAAGGCGCGCGCGACTTACGGCACGTACGACCAGGCGGAGGCGGTGGTCACCGCGTCCGCGCCGCTTGGCGATATCGTGCGCATCGGCGGATCGGTCGCGCGGCTATCGCGCGGGGGATTCGGAGAGAACCTCACGCTCGGCGTCGAGAACTACAACAAGGATGTGTGGGCCGGACGCCTTTCAATGGAAATGGGCGGCTATGGCGAACCCGTATTCATCCGCGTCTCGGGCGACTACACGCGCGACAAGAGCAATCCGCGCGGGGGTCACCGGCTGATCCCGGGGCTCGTTTCCGGCGCGCCCGTACTCGACGACGTCTACGATACGCGCGGTGGTCTCGACGAACCGGAGCAGGACGTCGAATCCTACGGCGTGGCGATCAATGCCGAAATCCAGCTCAGCGACGCCTTGATGCTGCGTTCGATTTCGGCATGGCGCAAGGACGACAGCTTCACCCCGATCGACTTCGACGCACTGCCGGCAGTCGATCTCGACGTGCCCGGCGTGTATTTCAACGAACAGATCAGCCAGGAAGTCCAGTTCCTGTGGGACGATGGC
This sequence comes from uncultured Altererythrobacter sp., assembly GCA_946885545.1. Next base: position 3,473 of record CAMPGP010000079.1, on the reverse strand, counting down.
GGGCCGCTGACCGGCCTCGTGGGCCTCTACTATCTCGATGCCAAAGCCGACACGCTGTTCGACGTACGCATCTTCACTACCCTTGCCGGGCTCACCGCCTTCACCGAAGCGGCCGTCGACACCGAAACCTACGCGATATTCGGCGACTTCACCTACGACCTGTCGGAGCAGCTGAGCATTTCGCTGGGCGGCCGGTACACCTGGGACGAGCGCACCGCCTCGATCCTGCGGCAGAACTATCTCGGCGGCGGTTCGCCCTTCTTTGGCGGCGCCGGGATCGCCTTGGGTGCCCCAGGCACCGATTTTTCCGGCAGCCGCGAGTTCAAGAAGTTTACTCCGCGAGCCTCGATCAGCTTCATGCCGACGCCCGATCACAATCTCTATGCGAGCTTTTCGCAGGGGTTCAAGGGCGGCGGGTTCGATCCGCGCGGCGTTGGCACCAACGCGCCCGACACCGACGGGGACGGTGTGCGATCGGACGACGAGATCGCCGCCTTCCTGAGCTTCGCGCCCGAAAAGGTCGACAGCTACGAGGTCGGGTACAAAGGCAGCCTGATGGACGGCATGCTGAGCGTGGCGCTGGCCGGGTTCTATGCCGATTACACCGACGTGCAGATCCCCGGCTCGGTCGCGTGCGAGGTAGGCGGACTTCCGAGCTTCTGCGGCGTCGTATCGAATGCCGGCAAGGCAACCTTCAAGGGCATCGAACTGGAGGCGAGCGCGCGGCTCGGCGCCGGCTTCAACCTGTCGGGCTCGCTCGGCTACATCGATGCCGAGTTCGACGAATACATCACCAACATCGGCAACGTTCCGACCGACGTTGCCGAGTTCCGCGAAGTGCAGAACACCCCTGCCTTCACCGGCAGCGCCACCGCCAGCTATACCGCGCCGGTCGGTGCCGGAGATCTCTATTTCGGCACGACTGTCTCCTATCGCAGCAAGACCTACCAGTTCGAGATTCCAAACTCCTACCTCGATCAGGACGGCTATGCGCTGGTGGACGCAAGTCTCGTCTACACCGCACCGGGCGATCGCTGGAGCATCGGGATCTATGGCAAGAACATGACCGACAAGCAGTACAAGACGAGCGGCTACACATTCGTCGCGACCGATCCGGTGACCGGAGCCATCCCCATCGCCAATGGCCAGCCGATCCCGACGCTCGGGCCCGAAGGCACGCTGACCGCCTTCTACGGCAACCCTCGGCAGGTCTTCGTCACCGCGACGTTCAAATACTGACGAATGCAGGGGCCGGCGGCACAGGCGGCCGGCCCCGCGACCTGACTTTCGCCCGCTTACGCGCGAGCGAAGCGCGATACCCGCACCGGCGCGACATCGCCTTCGATCGGGATGTCGAACGCGCGGACATAGTCACCCAGTCGCTCGAGCACTTCGTCTGACGTGAGCCCGAATTCCGCAAGGCTGTAGGCGTGCGGGGTCCGCTTGAGCGCACTGGCGCGATCCATGTAGCTTTCCATGGCCGGGACGGCAGGCTCGATGTCGAGCTCGAGAAAGCGATAGACCCTCTCCATCGTCCCGCGCCAGTCGCGTTCCATGTCCTCGTACTGGACGTCGATCTTGCGCTCCTCGGGGATCGCCGCACGGGCCGCGCGCATGCGCTCCACCTGCAGCGCGGTCTTGTGGAGCCATTCCTTGCCCATGCGTGCCGGATCGACATGGTCGGAATAGATGATCGTCTGATTCCACGCGAGCGAGGTGGCGCTGCCGACGACGCGCAGCGGATCGCGATGGGTGAAGATCAGCCGGGCATCGGGGAACACCTCGAGCAGCGCGGGCAGGTCGAGCATATGTTGCGGGGTCTTGAGAATCCACGGGCGGATGGAGGAGACCTGCTGCGACCAGCCGACCAGCCGCAGGAGGTTGGCCATATGGCGATAGGCCGGCACCGCACTCTCGCCTTCGCACCACCGGCCATAGCTCGGTACGTGCCACTGCGCCTCGTGCTTCATGCCCCACATGCTCGCGACGAGGAGTCCGAGCTCTTCCTCCGGCTCGTGGGGTCCGGTGGGGTGGATCGAGAGCGTCCGGGGATTGGCAAGTCGTGCGATCTTCATGATCCGCGCGGCGACCGTTGGGCGAAAATCCTCCTTCTCGCCCGCAAGCACCTCCTCGAAATCAGGACGCGGCACCGGGCTGATCGTCTCGAAACTGCGCATGTGGCTGAAGCGCCGATCTCCCGCGAGCAGGCGGTGCATGCGCGTAGTGCCGGAGCGCATGGGCCCGACGATGACCACCGGACGCGGCATGGGTCGGGCGAGAATTTCGGGATGGCGCGCGAACCACATCTGCGCGACCAAGCGATCCTTCAGGACATGGTGAAACTGCTGCATCGCGGCCCAGTCACCCGCGGCGTTGAGCCGCGCCTCGCGCCGGACGGAATCGAGCAGCACATCCATCGGACGCTCGAACCAGCGGTCGCCGAAATCGTCGAGGCCAGTGGCTTCCGCAGCCCGCTCGAGCAGGAAGTCCTTCTCGAGCCGCGCGGGTGCGACGGCGCCGAGCTTTCGGCCGCCCCGGATCGCGGTATCCAGAATATCGATGAACGGCGTGCGCCGCGGGGGCCGGATGGCTTGATCGCTCACTCTTCTTGCCTTGTTGCGGACTTGGCGCGCGGAATGCCGCCAATCGATCCGTCGCCTCTTTACCCGCCCCCCCCCTTTCGTGTTCCTGAAGCCGCTGGAAATGCCAGCTTCACTGAGGCATAGGCCGCGCCCATGCACGACATCCGCCTGATCCGCGACGATCCGCACGCCTTTGACGCCGCCCTCGCCCGCCGCGGGGTGGAGCCGGTCGCGCAAAGCCTGATCGCGCTCGATGCGAAGCGCCGCGAAGTGGCGACCATGCTGCAGGAAGCGCAGAACCGCCGCAACGAAGCCTCCAAGGCGATCGGGCAGGCGATCGCGCAGGGCGACAAGCACAAGGCCGAGGAGCTCAAGGCCGAATTCACCGAGATCAAGCAGACCCTGCCCGCGCTCGAGGATCAGGACCGCACGCTCGCCGCCGAGCTCGCCGATGCGCTCGCGCGCCTCCCCAACCTGCCCGACGCCGATGTCCCGCCGGGCGAGGACGAGAGCGGCAACGTCGAAATCGCACAATGGGGCGAGCAGCGCGAGTTCGCCTTCGCGCCCAAGGAACACGCCGACCTAGGCCCGGCGCTGGGCATGGATTTCGAGACCGGCGCGCAGATCGCGGGCGCGCGCTTCACCTTCCTGCGCGGTCAGATGGCCCGGCTCCACCGCGCGCTCGGCCAGTTCATGCTCGACCGCCAGACCGGCGAGAACGGCTACACCGAATGCGCCCCGCCGCTGATGGTGCGCGACGAAGCCGTGTTCGGGACCGGCCAGCTGCCCAAGTTTTCCGAAGACCTTTTCCGCACCACCGACGATCGCTGGCTGATTCCCACCGCCGAAGTCAGCCTGACCAACGCGGTACGCGAGCAGATCATCGACGAG
>CAMPGP010000078.1 GCA_946885545.1 uncultured Altererythrobacter sp. | reverse complement strand
CCCATGTCCTCGCGTTCGAGTGCCAGCGCCAGGGTGGCTTCGACGAAGCCCAATTTGCTGCCGCAGTCGAAGCGGCGGCCGGCGAAGGTGACGGCGTGGAACGGCTGGGTGCCGATCATGCGGGCCATTGCGTCGGTGAGCTGGATCTCGCCGCCTGCGCCCTTGCCCTGGTCTTCCAGCGTGCGCATGACTTCGGGCTGGAGGATGTAGCGGCCGGAGATGATCTTGTTCGAGGGCGCCTGATCGACCGGCGGCTTCTCGACCAGGCCGCGCACTTCGGTCAGCGCACCGCTTTCCTTGCCCGGATCGATCACGCCGTAGCTCGAGACCTCCTCGCGCGGGACCTCGAGCACGGAGATGAGGTTGCCGCCGACCTCTTCGTAGGCCTCGACCATCTGCTTCATGCAGCCGGCTCCGCCCTTCTGCGCTACCATCAGTTCGTCGGGCAGGAAGATGGCGAAGGGCTCGTCCCCCACGATCGCACGCGCGCACCAGATCGCATGGCCGAGGCCGAGCGGCACCTGCTGGCGCACGGTGATGATGTCGCCGGGGGTGAAGCGCGTCGGCTCGAGCACGTCGAGGTTCTTGCCGCGCTCGCTCATGGTGGCTTCGAGTTCGTAGGCGACGTCGAAATGCTCGACGATCGCGGTCTTGCCGCGGCCAGTGACGAAGATCATCTGCTCGATCCCCGCCTCGCGCGCCTCGTCCACCGCGTACTGGATCAAAGGGCGATCGACGATCGGCAGCAGTTCCTTGGGAATCGCCTTGGTCGCAGGCAGGAAGCGGGTGCCGAGGCCCGCGACGGGGAACACGGCTTTGCGGATCGGTTTGCGGGTGGTCATCGGGCGTGGTTCGCAGGCGCGGCATGGGGCGTCAACTAGACGAATGTTTTACGCGCACCGGTGCGGGGCATGACACACCAGTCCTTGTGCGCTGCCGGTGGCGCGCTAAAGCCGCAACCATGGACAAGATCATCATCCAAGGCGGCAAGCGCCTTTCCGGCACGATTCCGATTTCGGGCGCGAAGAACGCCGCGCTCACGCTGATTCCCTGCGCGCTCCTGACCGAAGAGCCGCTGACGCTGCGCAACCTGCCGCGGCTGGCGGACATCGACGGGTTCCAGCACCTGATGAACCAGTTCGGGATCACGACCTCGATCCAAGGCACGCGGCCGGAGGATTTCGGGCGGGTGATGACGCTGGAAGCGCCGCGGATCACCAGCACGGTCGCGCCTTACGAGCTGGTGCGCAAGATGCGCGCCTCGATCCTCGTGCTCGGGCCGATGCTCGCGCGCATGGGTGAGGCGACCGTCTCGCTCCCCGGTGGCTGCGCGATCGGCAATCGCCCGATCGACCTGCACCTCAAGGCGATGGAGGCCTTCGGAGCGGAGATTGAGCTCGCGCAGGGCTACGTCCGCGCGCATGCGCCCGACGGCGGCTTGCCCGGCGGCGAGTTCGATTTCCCGGTGGTGTCGGTCGGCGCGACCGAGAACGCGCTGATGGCCGCGGTGCTCGCCAATGGCACTTGCCGCCTGTTCAATGCCGCGCGCGAGCCCGAGATCGTCGACTTGTGCAACCTGCTGGTGGCGATGGGCGCGGAGATCGAGGGCATCGGCACCTCGGACATCACCGTCCACGGGGTGAAGCGTCTGCACGGCGCGACCTACCGCGTGATGGCCGACCGGATCGAGGCGGGCAGTTACGCCTGCGCGGCGGCGATCACCGGGGGCGAGGTCCTGCTCGCCGGGGCCAAGGCGGAGGAGATGTCGGCCACGCTCCACGCGTTGCGCAACATCGGGGTCGAGGTCGAGCCGGAAGGCAAGGGTGTGCGCGTCGCGGCGAACGGCAAGCTCAAGGCGACCAACCTCACCACCGCGCCCTACCCCGGTCTCGCGACCGACATGCAGGCGCAGCTCATGGCGCTCCTCACCCGCGCCGAGGGCACCAGCGTGCTGACCGAGACGATCTTCGAGAACCGCTACATGCACGTGCCCGAACTGAGCCGCATGGGCGCGCACATCGAGACTTCGGGCCGCACCGCGATCGTCCACGGGGTCGAGACGCTCACCGGCGCCGAAGTGATGGCGACCGACCTGCGCGCCTCGATGAGCCTCGTCATTGCCGGGCTCGCGGCCGAGGGGGAGACGGAGGTGCGCCGCCTCTACCATCTCGACCGCGGCTACGAGCGGCTGGAGGAGAAGCTCGCGCTGGTCGGCGCGCAGATCGAACGCGTGGGCGACGAATAACATAGATCGCATGGACCTTTCGGCCGCGCGCGACGTTGATCGGGCAAAGCGAAAGGAACCGATCATGGCATTGTTGAAACTGGCGGCGCTGAGTGCGCTGGGATACGTGGGCTACAAGTACTACGAGAGCCACAAGGGCGACCGCGCGGCGTTCGCGGGCAACCAGGGCGGCAAGGACGTGCGCGATGCCGGGCCCGAATCGATGCGCGACAAGCCCAAGCGCGAATGGAGCAAGACCGACGAAGCGAGCGACGAGAGCTTCCCCGCGAGCGACCCGCCCTCGACTTATTGATCGCGAACGAGCGCAATCACGATTGACGGGTCGGGCCTCGCGGTCCGGCCCGTTTCTTCATGGGCGCTGCGCCACCAGCCACAGCCGGATCGCCCCCGCGAGGCCCGGCGGGGTCTCGGCGCGGATGCGCTCCTCGTCGATCCGTGCGACCAGCGCATTGACCGGCACCCCCTCGCGCGCGGCGGCATCGCGCAGCATGTCCCAGAACAGCGGTTCGAGGCTGATCGAGGTCTTGTGCCCGGCGATCTCGACCGAGCGCTTGACCGGCGGGTGATAGGCTGCGGGCATGGCGGCCGCTATAGAAGCGTCGCGGCGACACGCCAATTTTTTGAAACTAACCGGCGCGCGGCGGGCCCCAGCGTCGCTCGCGATACCACTTGGTGACGATGTGCTTCTCGCCCCCCGTCACCGGCATGCCCTGGTGGAGCGTGCCGGGATTGGGGGCGCCCGTTTCGTCGAGGTTGTCCCAAGCGAGCAGCGTGCCGCGCCGCGGCGGAATGGCGAGGCGGGCGTAGGGAAAGACCGTCTGGCCGCCCCGCTCGGGCACGTCGAGATAGGCCATCGCGGTCCAGGTGCGCTGCCCGCCGACCTGCTTCTGGCGCTGCCAGTAGGGCTGGTCGGTCCGCAAGTAGTCGTGATGCGGCTTGAACTGCTGCCCTGCCACGTAGCGCTGGCCCTGGAGCGCCTCGCCATGCGCGGGATCGAGACCAAGCAGGTCGGTGATCCGCTGCTCGATCGCCAGCACGAGTACGTCGTCGCGCGCGAAGACGCAGGTCTCGCTGGTGCGGAATTCGGGGTCGGGATTGTCGGCGAAGAGCGGCGAGGGCTTGCGCCGCGCGTCGATCCGACGGACCAGCGCGGCGCATTCGTCGCCCGAGAGGAAATCGCGCAGGAGGAACAGGTCGAGCACCGGGGTCGGCGCCCGGACGACGCCTGCGACAGTCAGCAACCTGTGCGAGACCGACATGGCGGCTTCCCGTGGCGGGAGGGGCGGTGGCGAACGGCCCCGCTTCGCCCCTCCGGCGGCTAGTACATGTGCTGCCCGCCGTTGATGCTCATCGTCGAGCCGGTGACGAAGCCGCCTTCGTCGCTGGTAAGGAAGGCGACGCCACGGGCGATCTCGTCGGCGTGGCCGAGGCGGCCGACGGGGATCTTGGCGACGATCTTCTCCAGCACCGGCTCGGGCACCGCGGCGACCATGTCGGTGTCGATGTAGCCCGGCGCGATCGCGTTGACCGTCACCCCCACGCGCGCGCCTTCCTGCGCCAGCGCCTTGGTGAAGCCGTGGATGCCGCTCTTGGCCGCGGCATAGTTCACCTGGCCGTACTGCCCCGCCTGCCCGTTGATCGATCCGATGTTGACGATCCGGCCCCACTGGCGCTCGCGCATGCCGGGGAAGCACGCCTTGGCCATGTTGAAGCAGCCACCGAGGTTGACGCGCATGACGTCGTTCCAGTCGTCGAAGCTCATCTTGTGGAGCGTGCCGTCGCGGGTGATGCCCGCGTTGTTGACCACGATGTCGACCGGGCCGACCTCCTCGGTCACTTGCGCGCATCCGTCGAGGCAGGCCTGATGGTCGCCCACGTCCCACTTGTAGACGGCGATGCCGTGCGCCTCGGAGAAGGCCTTGGCCTTGGCGTCGTTGCCCGCGTAGTTCGCGACGACGGTGCGCCCCTGGGCCTTCAATGCGAGGCTGATCGCCTCGCCGATTCCGCGCGTACCTCCGGTAACGATTGCTACGCGTGCCATACATCTCTCCCGGTTCTTATTGTCCGTGTTCCGTAGCGTCGGGTTTATGCGATGCGCCGGGCGATACAATGAAAAACCCCGCCGGAGCGGGGTTTTGCAGACGAATTCAGGGAAGCGAGGCTCTAGAAGCGGAACTGGGTGCCGACGTAGACCGCCTGGCTATCCTCTTCCATGTCGGTCAGCGGGGCGAGACGGTCGCGATCCTGCAACAGGCGCACGCCCGCCGTCACGTCCAGATTGCGCGTCACGCGATAGGCACCGCCGAGATCGACCGACTGGTCGCCCAGCCCTTCGAGCGTGCGCGGCGAGCGGCCGGGGCTGCGGTCCGATTCAAGCGCGATGCGCGGCTGGAACCGGCTCGGCTTGTCGGACGTGCCCTGCGACGGCTTGTACGTGGCGAGATCGGGCACGCTCAGCTCGCGCACCCCTTCGGGCAGGCTGGTCGCGGCCTTGGCGAAGCTCTGGTAGCCGCGCGAAATTCCGAGGTTGTAGCGGGCGGTCGCGAGCGGCGTGGCACCCGCGCCAGGCTCGCCCTCGATCGACGAGAGCGCCGAGCGGAACGAGATGGCGCGCGCGGTCTCGTCGTCGACGCGGACCGCGACGGTCACCGTGCGATCGAGCGGCTTTGCCGAGCCGGCGGGCGTGAAGCGCAGCGACTGCCCGCGGGCGGCGATGCGATCGGCCACGCGCCGGGCGAGTTGCGGATCGACCGAAGCCGGGGTGAACGGGGCGAAATCGCCGATTGAGGCGATGTCCGGTTCGCCGTCGAGACCGACGAGCGCGAGGCTGGTCGAGGGAATCGCGAGCGCGAGACAGGCGGCCGCGAACAGCGACGGCGCGAACGCCCCCTTGCTCTTCCGGTCATTGCTGTCGCGCGACGAAACCATCATGCCCTTCCTTGGCGGCTACCCCCGTGGATCCAAACCCTCAGGGCCTGAACCGTTCCTGACCGCGGTGCTGCGCTGAACGCGAGACTCGCAGGTCGAAACTAGGAAAAGCTAGAATCAATCCAGACGCTTGGCCAGCTTTTCCACAAGCACTCTTTCGCGATTAACCTGAGAGTGTTGCACCAGACCCACAGAAACGTCGCGATTAACCCGCGGTTCAAGCGCAGCCGGGTCAATCCGCCGCCTTGGCGACCAATGCCACGCTGCGCTTGCCGCTCGCGCCGTGCGGGCTATAGAGGCGGGCGAGCACAGAGACAGGACACGACCGGACCATCATGAACGCGAACCGCCTTGCATCGACCGTATCCCGCGGAATCCTCGTGACCCTGGCGCTTGCCGGGCTCGCGGCATGCGGCGGGCGCGAGCGCCCGACGGCGGATCTCGCCGCCAGCCAGGTGACCACGATCGGCGTCAATTCGTACCTGTGGCGCGCCGCGCTCGAGGCGGTCAGCTTCGCACCGCTGCTCCAGGCGGACAGCGCGGGCGGCGTGATCGTGACCGACTGGTACACCAATCCGGAAAATCCGGGCGAGCGGGTCAAGCTGACCGTCTCGATCCTCGACCAGGACCTGCGCGCCGACGCGCTGCGCGTCGCCGCCAGCCGCGAAGTCAACCAGAGCGGCACCTGGGTCGCGGCGCCGGTGCAGGCCGCCACGGTGCAGAAGCTGGAGGACATCATCCTCACCAAGGCGCGCGACCTGCGCCGCCAGGCGGTGAGCTGAGCAGCTCCATTTCGGCCATCTAGCGCCTTCCAATGGCGCGCGAATCGCCTAACAGGGCGGCGATGACCGACACCCGATTCAATCCCGCAGAGGCCGATGCGCGCTGGCAGCGCGCTTGGGACGAGGCACGCTGCTTCGAGGCCGACAGCAATTCGAACAAGCCCAAGAGCTACGTGCTCGAGATGTTTCCGTACCCCTCGGGGCGGATCCACATCGGCCACGTGCGCAACTATACGATGGGCGACGTGCTCGCGCGCTACAAGCGCATGACCGGGCACGAGGTGCTGCACCCGATGGGGTGGGACGCGTTCGGCATGCCGGCGGAAAACGCGGCGATGGAAAAGGGCGTCCACCCCGGCGGCTGGACCCGCGACAACATCGCCAACATGAAGGCGCAGCTGAAGCGGATCGGCTTTGCGCTCGACTGGAGCCGCGAACTGGCGACCTGCGAGCCCGACTATTACGGGCACGAACAGGCGCTGTTCCTCGATCTCTACGCAGCGGGCCTCGTCTATCGCAAGCAGGCCGAGGTCAACTGGGACCCGGTCGACATGACCGTGCTCGCCAACGAGCAGGTGATCGACGGCAAGGGCTGGCGCTCTGGCGCCGAGGTCGAGAAGCGCAAGCTCAGCCAGTGGTTCCTCAAGATCACCGATTTCGCCGAAGAGCTGCTCGACGGATTGGGCGCGCTCGACGGCTGGCCCGACAAGGTCCGGCTGATGCAGGAAAACTGGATCGGCAAGTCGCAAGGGCTGGAATTCAGCTTCGACCTGTCGAACGGCGACACGCTGCCGGTCTACACCACGCGGCCCGATACCATCTTCGGCGCGAGCTTCGTCGCGGTCGCACCCGACCATCCGGTGGCGCAGGGCGTCGCAGCGGCGAACTGCGATGCGGCGAAGTTCGTCGAGCTGTGCAAGCGCGGCGGGACCACCGCGGCCGAACTGGAGACGGCGGAGAAACTCGGCTTCGACACAGGGATCGGGGCGAAGCATCCGTTCACCGGCGAGCACCTGCCCGTCTTCATCGCGAACTTCGTGCTGATGGACTACGGCACCGGCGCGATCATGGCGGTGCCGGGCCACGACCAGCGGGACTTCGAATTCGCGACCAAGTACGGCCTCCCGATCCCGCGCGTCGTCGCACCGAGTGCCGACGAAGCCGACACGCCGTTCGACGGCGAGGCCGAGGCGGGCGAGGGCGTTCTGGTGAACTCCGGTTTCCTCGACGGGATGGACGTCGAGGATGCCAAGCGCGAGGTCATTGCGCGGCTCGAGGCCCAGGGCCGGGGCGAGGGCAAGACCGTTTGGCGCCTGCGCGACTGGGGCGTCTCGCGCCAGCGCTACTGGGGCACGCCGATCCCGTTCATCCACTGCGAAAAATGCGGGGTGGTGCCGGTGCCCAAGGACCAGTTGCCGGTGGTCCTGCCCGAGGATGTCGACTTCAAGACGCCGGGCAACCCGCTGCTGCGCCATCCGACGTGGAAGCACGTCGAATGCCCCGAATGCGGCGGCAAGGCGGAGCGCGAAACCGACACGCTCGATACCTTCGTCGATTCGAGCTGGTATTTCCTGCGCTTCGCCAGCCAGCCGACCGACAAGCCCTTCGACAAGGACGAAGTGGCGAAATGGCTCCCGGTGGAACAGTACATCGGCGGGATCGAGCACGCGATCCTGCACTTGCTCTACGCCCGCTTCTGGACCCGCGCGCTGCAGCACATCGGCATGCTCGATTTCGCCGAGCCGTTCGCCAGCCTGTTCACGCAGGGCATGGTGACGCACGAGACCTACAGCCGCGTCGAAGGCGGCAAGACGGTCTACTACGCGCCCGACGAGATCAGCCGCGAAGCGCAGCGCGCCTTGCTCAAGGACGATGGCGGCGAGGTCGAGATCGGCCGCGTAATCAAGATGTCGAAGTCGAAGAAGAACACCGTCGACCCCGACACCATCGTGGCGAAGTACGGCGCCGACGCGGTGCGCTGGTTCATGCTGTCCGATTCGCCCCCCGAACGCGACCTGCCGTGGTCCGAAGCGGGCATCGAAGGCTGTTGGCGCTTCGTTCAGCGGTTGTGGCGGCTGTTCGGGCAGTACGACGGCACTGTTCAGGGCACCGATCAGGCGCTCGATCGACACGTTCACAAGGCAGTGGCCGCGGTCGCCGATGACATCGAGGCGCTCTCGTTCAACAAGGCCGTGGCGCGGATCTACGAGCTGACCGGCGCGATCGAAAAGGCCGCGCCGACCGCCAGCCGCAGCGAGGCGATCCGCACGATCCTGCTCCTCGCCAGCCCGATGATGCCCCACCTGGCCGAGGAAGCATGGGCCGCGATGGGTCACAAGGGTCTGATTTCACAGGCGGATTGGCCCGCGGTCGATCCGTCGATGCTGGTCGAGGACGAGGTCACCATCGCGGTCCAGCACAAGGGCAAGCTGCGCGA
>CAMPGP010000077.1 GCA_946885545.1 uncultured Altererythrobacter sp. | reverse complement strand
CATCGTCTGATCGATCAGCTCTGCGCGACGGCAGTTTCGGCCGCGTAAAGCTTCTTCCCCAGCCAGCTCGACACGAGACACATCGCCGCGCTCAATAGCAGCTGGTCCACGATAGCAACCTCCAGCGCGCTGAGACCGACCGCAAGCAGCGATCCTGCGACCATCGCACCCGAATTGACGATATTGTTCGCGGCAATCGTGCGCGCGGTCTGGGTCTTGGGCACGAAGGTCGTCAGGAAGGCGTAGAGCGGGACCACGAACATTCCGCCTGCGACGGCGATGCCGAGCAGGCACAAGAGCAGGGGGATCGCCAGCGGCTGCGCCATGAACTGGCTCACTGTCATCAGGCTGTCGCCGGGCGCAGGGACCCACCAACGACACACGAAATAGAAGGCGAGAACGAACAGCGCCATCACGATAACCGACATCGGTGAATAGCGTGCCGAGACGGTACCCTTGAGCAGCGCGTTCACGGAGACGGAGCCGATCGCGACGCCGATCGAGAACGTCACCAGGAACAGGCTCGCGACTTCGGGGCTGGCGGTGAGGACGTTCTTGGCGAGCGGTGGGAACTGGATGAACAGCACCGCGCCAATGGTCCAGAAGAAGCTGATCGCCATGATCGCGAGGAAGACGCGGTCGTCGTGCATCGTGTTGCGCACGAGGACCCACGACGACCGGAACACGTTGAAATCGATCGGTTCGATTTCGCCCTGGGGCGGCGCGGGCGGCACGTGGCGGGAGGTGAGGTAGCCGACGATCGCCACGCCGAACACCGCCACGGCCGCGGCCTCGGCCGGGATCCAACCGGCCAGGATCGTCCCGAACAGGATCGCGATATAGGTCCCGGCTTCGACCAGGCCGGTCCCCGCGAGGACTTCGTCCTGCCTCAGGTGTTGCGGCAAGATCGCGTATTTTATCGGACCGAAGAAGGTGGAATGCACACCCATCGCGAACAGCGCGACGAGCATCGCCGGGATGGCGGACTGAGAGACCAGCCAGTGCGGCTGGGCGATACATTCACCCGCGTTCGCGGCGCATTCGATGTCCTGCCAGGCCACGAAGAGGCCCGCGCCGCCGACCGCCATGATGCCGATCTCGCATGCCTTGACCATGCGGATGATCCGCGCCTTGTCGCTCATGTCCGCCAGTTGACCCGCCAGCGCGGACAGGACGAAGAACGGAAGAATGAATACGCCCGATGCGATGGCGCTGAACATCGCTTCGTCGGCTTCGGAGTTGTAGACGCTGTAGACCACGAACAGCACCATCGCGGTCTTGTAGAGGTTGTCGTTGAACGCATTGAACAATTGCGTGACGAACAGCGGGAGAAAGCGGCTGCGGCGCAAGATGTGCGTCGATGTCGTCATGCAGGTTTTCGCGCCCCTTGCCGTGTGCGGCCCGGCCTTAGAACACCCTGCGATGCGGACAAAGGGCAAAGCACGGCTTTTGCCCGGCGGCACGACACGCTAGGACATCGGCGTCGTGCTGAACCTGCCCAATATCCTCACGCTATCGCGGATCGTGACGATCCCGCTGCTCGTGTTCCTGCTGTGGTGGCCCGAATGGGCCTTCGGGTACCTGCTTGCCTTTGCGCTCTACTGCCTCATGGGCTTCACCGATTATTTCGACGGCTATCTGGCGCGCTCGAGCGGGACGGTTTCCAAGCTCGGCGTTTTCCTCGATCCGATTGCCGACAAGATCATGGTCGCGGCGGTCATTCTGGTGCTGACCGCGCAAGGATGGCTGCGCGGGCCGATAGCGGGCGATTTCCACGTCATCGCGGGCCTCGTCATCCTGATGCGCGAGATCGCGGTCTCGGGGCTGCGCGAGTTTCTGGGGCCATTGCAGGTTTCGATGCCCGTCAGCCGGCTGGCCAAATGGAAGACCGCCGCGCAGATGGTATCGCTTGGCGCGCTGATCCTCGGCGGCGCCTTGCCCTGGTGGACGATGGCGGTGGGCGAAGCCTCGATCAACGTGCCGCACATCGTCGGCATCATCACGCTGTGGACCGCCGCCGTGCTGACCGTGATAACCGGCTGGGATTACCTGCGTGTCGGCCTGCGACACATGGATTGAGCGGTCAGAGCACCGAGGCGAGCGCCTCGCGGAAAGCCGCGCGTGTGCGCGGCGACGTGCGCGCATGCGGCGTGAACGGCTGAGCGGGCCGGAGCGGCGGCTCGCCCAGCGCGAATTCGTCGAGGAGGTTTCTGATTTCCTTCAGCGTGCCCGCGTTGGCGCGCGCTGCCTCGGGAAGCAGCGGGAGATCGAGATGCGTAAGCCCGAACCGGTAGAGTTCGCGAAACGCCACGCGTTCCGATAGCCCGCGTCCGATCCGGAAATCCTGTTGCGCGCCGAGAACCGCCAGCGCCGCGTCGATTCGCCCGATCTGCCGGCGTTCCGTGGCGCGCACGCGGTTCTTCACCACCAGCCAGTCCATCGGCGCGCGGCCCTGACGCTCGCGTTCGCTGCGCAAGTCGCATACCGAATCGCTGAAGCAGTTCGAACGCCCGACCATGCCGGAAACGGGATCGATCTGGCCGAGGACCTGCAGATCCACGAACGAGGCATTGATCGGCGTGACCAGCGTATCGGCCATCGCGACCGCACGGCGGAAGATCGGGCAATCGGCCCCCGGTGCGTCGAGGACCACGAAATCGGCGCGAGCATCGAGCCGCGCGATTTCCTGAAAGAGCTGCGCGGCACAGGGCCGGGCGAGGGCAGCGTGTGCCGGCATCGGCAGCGCCGCACCGAGGATGCGGGCGGTTCCTTCGCGCAGGGCCAGGCCGCGTTCGAGTGTCGATTGCCGACCGTCCAGATCGATCGCGACCACGCGATGTCCCGCGTGTGCGAGGCCGATCGCGCAGTGGAAGGCCAGCGTCGACTTTCCCACGCCGCCCTTTTCGTTGGCGAACGCGATGACTTTCCCGGGTAGCGCAGGCCGCGAAGCGATGTCGCCCACGACAACGGCGGGATGTTCGCCGTCGGTCGCGCGCCGCCCATAGGGCAGACCCCCGCCTTCAGGATGATCGATTTCTTTCCACATGGCGAAGTCCCCAACCCCAAACCCAAAAGCTTCGCGAATCGTTTATCCACAGCTTTTAGCAGGATTTCGTCAACAGTGTCTTGCGATCGGAAAAATGTCGCAATGATGTCGGGATCTTCGTGATTCAACCAGCGCGAAGTTCTTCGGCAAGCAGTTCGAAATCGTTTTTGCGAGGAGAGTTCTTGCGCCAGATGAGCGCGATCTCGCGGCTTGCAGCCTTCGACTTGAGCGGACGGGCCACGACGTCCGTTCCGTGCAGGATGCCCGCCTCGATCGCCATTTCGGGCAACATGGTGAGGCCGAGATCGTTGTCCACCATCTGCACCAGCGTGTGCAGGCTGGTGCCGATCATGGTCGCCGAGGCCCGTAGCTCTGGGCGATTGCAAGCGGCGAGCGCATGTTCCTTGAGGCAGTGCCCGTCTTCGAGGAGCAGCAGCCGCCCCTCATCGATCATCGACGGCGGGATGACGGCGGGCGGATCGCGCGGATCGTCCTTCGGGAAGGCCACGAACAGGCGGTCGTCGGAGATGTGCGTCTTTTCCACTTCGCCGGTTGCGAAGGGGAGGGCGAGCAATACGCAATCGACCCGCCCGTGATGCAGGCTCTCGACAGCGTCGTGGCTGGTTTCCTCGCGCAGGAAGAGCTTGAGGTCGGGGCGCTCCTTGCGCAGACGCGGCAGAATGCGCGGCAGG
The DNA here is from genome assembly GCA_946885545.1 of uncultured Altererythrobacter sp. Next base: position 4,681 of record CAMPGP010000077.1, on the reverse strand, counting down.
AGAAACGGCGCGATCGTGGGGATCACGCTCATGCGCAGCGTTCCAGATAGCGGCTTGCCGCTCGCGCGCACCAGGTCGGAAATCTCCTCCGCCTCGCGCAGCAGGCGATGCGCCTTATCCACGACCTGCTCGCCCAGTGCGGTGAAACGCACCACGCGGCGGCTGCGCTCGACGAGCGTGACCCCGAGCAGCGATTCGAGCTCGCGAATCCCCGCCGACAGGGTCGACTGCGACACGAAGCTCGCTTCCGCAGCGCGGCCAAAGTGGCCGTGCTCGTGGAGTGCGACCAGATATTGCAGCTGCTTGATCGTGGGCAGGTAGGTGCTCACTCCGCCGCCTGCGGTTCGCCCACGTCGTCCTGAGCGTCGGCCTGGGCTTCGGCGTGAACGTCGTCGATATGGGTCATGGTCAGCTTGCCGCCCTTGACCGCAAAGGCGAGCTTTCCTTCGACCAGTTCCAGCGCGTCGCGGCCGAAGACCTCGTAGCGCCAGCCCTGGAGCACCGGCAGCTTGCGCACGCCGGCGGCGAGCGCTTCCATCTCGTCCGAGCGCGTCAGCAGCCGGGCGGCAACGTCGATCTCGCGCGTGCGGATCTTGAGCAGCAGCTTGAGCAGGTCGGCCACCAGCGCGCCTTCCTTGCCCAGCGGCGCACCGCGCTTGGGCTTGTCGGGCATTTCGTCGGCGGGCAGCGGCTCGGCCTTCTCAAGCACCTTCATCAGGCGCTTGCCGATATCGTTGTCCTTCCACGCATTGGACAGACCGCGAACCTTGACCAGATCGCCCTGCTGCTTGGGCGGGTGGCTGGCGATATCGGCCAAGGTTTCGTCGCGCATGATACGGCCGCGCGGAATGTTCTTGTGCTGCGCCTCGCCTTCGCGCCACCCCGCCAGCGCCTTCAGCCGTCCCAGCACCGCCGGGTTGCGCCCCGCCTGGCGGATGCGCCGCCAGGCGTCGCCCGCGTCGTTGCGGTAATTGGCGGGATCGGCGAGCTTCTCCATCTCCGCGTCGAGCCAAGCGCCGCGGCCGGTCTTGATCAGTTTCTTGAGGAGCTTGGGGAAGATCTTCGACAGGTGTGTGACGTCGCCGATCGCGTATTCGATCTGGCGGTCGGTCAGCGGGCGGCGGCCCCAATCGGTGAAGCGCGCGCCCTTGTCGACGGTGATGCCGAGCCAGGCCTCGACCAGGTTGGCGTAGCCGATCTGCTCGGATTGGCTGACCGCCATCATCGCGATCTGCGTGTCGAAGATCGGATGCGGGGTCTTGCCGGTGAAGTTGTAGACGATCTCGACGTCCTGGCCGCCGGCGTGGAAGACCTTCAGTACGTCCTCGTTGTTGCACATCAGGTCCCACAGCGGGGCGAGGTCGATGCCGTCTGCGAGCGGATCGATCGCCGCGGCCTCTTCCTCGTTGGCGATCTGCACCAGGCACAGTTCCGGCCAGTAGGTGTTCTCGCGCATGAATTCGGTGTCGACGGTGACGAAGTCGGACTTCGCGAGCCGCTCGCACAACGCTGCGAGGTCGTCGGTCTTGGTAATCAGGTCATGTATCTTCATGGTGTCTTTTCTGTCGTCGGGCGGAGTACCGCCGCTCGGGCCGACCCGGCGCCTTGACAAAGGTCCAAGCTTGCCCTGTTAGCGCGCGCGATTTCTGCTAGAGGCTGCGCGCGCTGCGCCCCTAGCGCCATAGCTCCGAAAATGGAAAGATTTTAGATGCACGCCTATCGTACCCACAACTGTGCACAGCTGACGAAAGACAACGTCGGCGACACCGTCCGGCTCTCGGGGTGGGTGCACAACAAGCGCGACCACGGCGGCGTGCTGTTCGTCGACCTGCGCGATCATTACGGCATCACCCAGGTCGTGGCCGACAGCGACAGCCCCGCGCTGCCGGTGCTCGAGAAGCTGAAGCTGGAATCGGTCGTCACGATCGACGGCACCGTTAAGGCGCGCGCCGATGCGGCGGTAAATGCGAACCTGCCGACGGGCGCGATCGAGGTCTTCGCCCGCGAAGTCACCGTCCAGAGCCGCGCCGACGAGCTGCCGCTGATCGTCAATTCGGCGGAGGACTATCCGGAGGAAACCCGCCTCAAGTACCGCTTCGTCGACCTGCGGCGCGAGCGTGTGCACAAGAACATCATGTTGCGCAGCCAGGTGATCACCTCGATCCGCCGCCGCATGACCGACCAGGGCTTCACCGAGTTCCAGACCCCGATCCTCGGCGCTTCCAGCCCCGAGGGCGCGCGCGACTACCTCGTGCCGAGCCGCCTCCACCCGGGCCGCTTCTACGCGCTGCCGCAGGCGCCGCAGATGTTCAAACAGCTGCTGATGGTGGCGGGCTTCGACCGCTATTTCCAGATCGCACCGTGCTTCCGCGACGAGGACCTGCGCGCCGATCGCAGCCCCGAATTCTATCAGCTCGACTTCGAGATGAGTTTTGTAACACAGGAAGACGTGTTCCAGGCGATCGAACCGGTGTTGGCAGGGGTGTTCGAGGAGTTTTCGAACGGCAAATCGGTGACACCGGCCGGCACGTTCCCGCGCATTCCCTATGCCGATGCGATGCTCAAGTACGGCACCGACAAGCCCGACTTGCGCAACCCGCTGGAGATCAGCGACGTTACCGAGCACTTCACCACCTCGGGCTTCGGCCTGTTCGAGAAGATCGTCGGCGGCGGCGGGCGCGTGCGGGTCGTTCCCGCGCCGAACACCCACGAGAAGAGCCGCAAGTTCTTCGACGACATGAACGACTGGGCGCGCGGCGAAGGCTTCGCCGGGCTCGGCTACGTCACCCGCAAGGGCGGCGAGTTTGGCGGCCCGATCGCCAAGAACCACGGCACCGAAGGGATGGAGAAGCTCTACGCCGAGCTCGGGCTGGGCGAAAACGACGGCCTGTTCTTCGCCGCGGGCAAGGAGAAGGAGGCCGCGCGCCTCGCCGGCGCCGCGCGCACCCGCGTGGGCGAAGAGCTGGGCCTGATCGAGGAGGACTGCTTCAAGTTCTGCTGGATCGTCGATTTCCCGATGTTCGAATACGACGAGGAGCAGAAGAAGGTCGATTTCAGCCACAACCCCTTCTCGATGCCGCAGGGCGAGATGGAGGCGCTGGAAAACCAGGACCCGCTCGAGATCAAGGCCTGGCAGTACGACATCGTCTGCAACGGCTACGAACTCAGCTCGGGCGCGATCCGGAACCACAAGCCAGAGATCATGTACAAGGCGTTCGAAATCGCCGGCTATTCGCAGGCCGACGTCGATGCCAATTTCAGCGGCATGATCGAGGCGTTCAAGCTCGGTGCCCCGCCGCATGGCGGTTCCGCGCCGGGTATCGATCGCATCGTGATGCTGCTGGCCGACGAGCCCAACATCCGCGAGGTCATCGCTTTCCCATTGAACCAGCGCGCGCAGGATCTGATGATGGGTGCGCCCTCGCAAGTGAGCGCACGCCAGTTGCGCGACGTACATATTCGCCTGACCGAGCCGCCGAAGGCAGACGTTGCCAATCGTGATGCGCTTGTCGATCCGGCGGCCGGATGATACCTCGAAGCGCCTGAAAGCGGATAGGCCGGTGCGGTTGGCCCGGCGCCCGTCGATATGACGGGTACCCAACAGGGGCATATGCCGCGCCCCGAGTTCCTTGGCCTGCGCCGTCGCACATCCCGCGCGCGGCGAGGCAAGGAGTGCATGCAATGCAAAGCGTTTCCGTGATCACGCTGCCGGTGACCGACTTGGCCCGGTCGACCCGCTTCTACGAAGGCGGGTTCGGCTGGTCGCCGGTGTTCGTGATGGAAGACATCCGGTTCTATCAGCTAAACGGCCTTGTCTTCGGCCTCTGGCTGGGAGATGCCTTGGCCGAGGATGCAGGGGTGGAATCGCTCGTTCCGGCGGGCTCGATCGCGCTGGCGCACAATGTCCACCACCGTTCCGAAGTCGAACCGCTAATGGCACGCCTTGCCGAAAATGGCGGCGAAATCACGCGTCCGGCCGCCGAACCCCCGCATGGTGGATATCGCGGATACCTGCGCGATCCCGACGGGCACCTGTGGGAAATCGCGCATAATCCGGTCTGGCGCATGGACGAATCGGGGGCCACGCGCTTCGCCATCCCGTAACGGGCGGAGCTGCACCGGGCACTTGCCAGCGCGCGCGCCGTTCATTAGGGCGAAAGCCAATCCACTAACCCCCGAGTAAAGAGGGCATACTATGAGCGATACCGCCGACCGCGTGCAGAAGATCGTCGTCGAGCATCTGGGCGTCGAGGCCGACAAGGTCACGCAGGATGCGAGCTTCATCGACGACCTGGGCGCCGACAGCCTCGACATCGTCGAACTGGTGATGGCGTTCGAGGAAGAATTCGGTGTCGAGATTCCCGACGACGCCGCCGAGAAGATCACCACCGTCGGCGACGCGACGAAGTACATCGAAGAGCACAAGGGCTGATCCGCCCCCCTGCCGCGCGTCAGGCGATGCGCGGCGGGGCTTCGACCCTCGCCCTGCAGCGAGGGCAGGCAGGCTCAGCCCGAAATGGGGTTGGGCCTGTTCTTTTTCTAGGAGAATTGCATGCGCCGTGTGGTCGTAACCGGTCTGGGCCTCGTCACCCCGCTGGGCGGTGACGTCGAGACAACCTGGGCGAATCTCATTGCCGGCAAGAGCGGGGCGGGCCAGATCACCCGTTTCGACGCCAGCAAC
>CAMPGP010000076.1 GCA_946885545.1 uncultured Altererythrobacter sp. | reverse complement strand
AATCGGAGCCGTCCCACACATGGCGCAATTCCTCGAGGTCGCCCGACAGGCGCTCGCCTTTCTGCATGGCCGCGCGCGTTTCGGCGAGCCGCGCCTCTTCGCCCGACTGCGGTTCCAGCGCGGTCAGCTCGGCGAGATGCGCAAGCAGCAGGTCCTGGTCGGCCTTGGCCTGCGCGATCGCCTCGCGCGCCGCGGCAAGCCGCTCCGCCGCCCCGCGCCATGCCTCCCACGACGCCGCGACGCCCGCGGTATCGGCCCCGGCGAAACGGTCGAGCAACGCGCGATGGCCGCGCGGGTTCACAAGTCCGCGATCGTCGTGCTGCCCGTGAAGTTCGACCAGTGCAGGCGCCAGCGTGCGCAGCAGCCCCGCGCTCACCGGCTGGTCGTTGACGAACGCCTTGCTCCCGCCGTCGGCCTTGACCTGGCGGCGGATCATCAGCGGCTCGCCCGGATCGAGCGCGACGTCTGCCTCGTCGAGCGCCTCCGCGACCACTTCGGGCAAGCGCGCGAACTCGAAGCTCGCGGTCACGCTCGCGCGCTCCTCGCCGCTGCGCACCAGGATCGTCTCCGCACGATTGCCCAGCACGAGGCCGAGCGCATCGAGCAGGATCGACTTGCCCGCGCCGGTTTCGCCGGTCAGCACGCCGAGCCCGCGGCCGAAGTCGAGATCGAGCGCCTCGATCAACACCACGTTGCGGATGGAAAGTCGGGTCAGCATTCGAGAGCTTTCCTAGCGCAGGGGCCAGCGCCTGTCAGCGGGCAATGGCGCGCGGTCCACCGCGGCACGCGCTTAACGCTTGTTTAGTCGGAGCGCGCTAGGCAATCGCCATGGCGGGGTGGGGCAAATCGCTGGAAAACCTGATCCTTCCCGATCTCCCCGAGGAGATCCGGGAAGACTTCGTCGTACATGCCGCGAGCGAGCTGCAACGGCAGGCACCCTGGCTTTTCGCGACGATGTTCATCAATTCGGCGATCGCCATGCTCACCGCCAACCCCGCCGCGGGATGGTTCGTGGCGTATGGTCTGCCCGGGATCATGGCCGTCTATTGCCTGCTCTCGGCATTCTCCCTGCGCCGCGACATGCAGTTCGCCGCGAAGCCGTGGCGCGCTTCGAAATTTCTCGTCCAGGGCACCGTGTCCTCGTGCTTCGGCGCGCTGATCTGCACCGCCTGGTGCGTGCTGAGCTGGCTGAGCGCGCCTGTCGAAGCGCGAATGCATTTCCCGATCATTCTCGTCGTCGGCGCGCTCGCCACGGCCTATTGCCTCGCCAACGTCAGGATGGGCGCGGTGATCAACCTGGCGATCGACATGATTCCGATCGCGGCGCTGATGATGCTGTCCGGGCACCCCGTGGAGTTCGCCGCGGCAACCAGCCTGCTGCTCGCGGGCATGTTCAAGCTGCGAATGATCGATTCTCATCACGCACGCGTGGTCGAGCTGCTCGGTCTCCAGCACGATGCCCAGCACCAGGCGCGGACCGACGCGCTGACCGGCCTCGCCAATCGCCGCGCCTTGCTCGACGGGGCCGGGGCGATGGGGCTTGGCGGCGAGAGCCTGCGGCTCGTGCTCGTCGACATAGACCATTTCAAGGCGATCAACGACGGCCATGGCCACGACATGGGCGACGAGGTTCTGCGCGCCGTGGGCGGCCTGCTGGGCCGGCACCGACAGGTGCGCGCGATCGTGGCGCGGATCGGCGGCGAGGAATTCGCTGTCCTCGGCCCCGCGACAGAGCTGCCGGTCGGCCTGCCGCTGGCGATCCTGGCAGACATCCGCGCTCACGCCATGCCCCACGGCGAGCGCGTCACCGCGAGCGTCGGGATCGCGGAAGGCCAGGTGTTCGAAGAGGGTGACTGGCGCAAGCTGTTCGCCCGCGCAGACGCGGCGCTCTACGAGGCGAAATCGGGAGGCCGAAACCGGCTCGGCGAGGCACCGCCAGAGCCCGCGCAACGCGCGCAGGCCGCCTGAGCCGGGTTCAGGTCGCGGCTACGCCCGCCGCATGGTCCTGCACCAGCTCGTAAGCCTTTTCGTACCACTCGTTGCCCGGGTAGTTGGCGCCGAGAACCGCGGTGTACTTGACCGCTTCCTCGGGGATGCCGAGCGCCAGGCTGGTTTCGGCGAGACGATAGAGCGCCTCGGGTGCGTGGCTGGTGGTCTGGTAGTTGTCGACCACGTTCTGGAACCGGATCTGCGCGGCGATCCACTTGCCGCTCCGCTCGTAGAAGCGGCCGATTTCCATTTCCTTGCCCGCGAGATGGTCCGTCACGAGGTCGAGCTTGAGCCGCGCGTCGGCAGCATATTCGCTCTGCGGGAAGCGGCGGACGACTTCGGTGAGCGCGGCCTGTGCCTGCTCGGTGATCGCCTGGTCGCGGTGCACGTCGCTGATCTGCTCGTAATAGCTGAGGCCGATCAGGTAATAGGCGTAAGGCGCATCCTTGTTGCCCGGATGGATCGAAAGGAAGCGCTGCGCGCTCTGGATCGACTTGTTGTAATCCTGCGCGACGTAATAGCTGAAGCTGCTCATCAGCTGCGCGCGGCGGGCCCAGGGCGAATAGGGGTGCTGGCGCTCGACCTCGTCGAACAGGGCTGCGGCGAGAGTCGCGTTCCCGCGATCGAGTCGGCGCTTGGCCTCTGCGTAGAGCGTCTCCACGTCGCGCGCGACGTAGGCGGTGTCTTCCGGGCCGCCGCCGCTGCCGGCACAGCCAGCGGTGAACATGGCCGCCGCACAGGCAGTGGCAGCGAGAGCGAGCTTGATCGGCGAACGCGGGCTAGTTGTCATGGACCGGGCCTATAACCCCGGCCTCGCTGAACGCCAAGTGAAGTTGGCAGGCCCGTGAGACGCCCTGTCGATTCGAGAGCGACGCCTCGCGAATCAGGCCGAGGCCATTCCGGCGGGCGCATCCCATAGCAAGTGGCGGTTATCGAGCATGACGAGGTTGTTCGCGCGGATCACCTCGCCCTTGGTCTTGTAGCCGAGCAACTGTTCGGCAGGTGCCTCGGGATTGACGATCATCACCCGCAGTTCCTCCGAAGTGAAATCGCTGAGGCCACGCGCGCGCTCGACGCCCTCGCTGTCGTAGAGGTGGAGCACGTCGCCACGGGTGAAATCGCCATCCATCGCGACGATGTCCTCGCGCTGGATCGAGCGCTTCTCGTCAACCAGCGCGTCGGCCAGTTCCTTCGGTATCTCGATGCTGCCTGCCATCTGCAGGCGGTTGGCGATCCAGCTGTCCTTCCCCGAAAGAGGGCTGGGATGGGGCAGGCACTTGGTGCAGCGGCGCTCGCCGCTCAGCACCGTCGACAGCGGCCGCTCGTGCTCGCCGTTCGCGATATAGGTCGTGCACCCGGCTTCCTGCGCCATATTGGCCGCCTTGAGCTTCGTAGTCATGCCACCGGTCCCGAGCGAACTCTTTCCGGTCGTCGCCGCCATGTACTCGCCGACGTCGTTCACTTCCTCGACCAGCCTCGCGCCCGGCTCGTCCGGATTGCGGTCGTAGAGCCCATCGACGCAGGTCAGGATCACGAAGTCCTTGGCGCCGACCATCTGCGCGACTTTCGCGGCGAGCCGGTCGTTGTCGCCGACGCGAATCTCCTCGGTGGTGATCGAATCGTTCTCGTTCACGATCGGCACGACGCCGGCTTCCAGCAGGCGGTGGACGGTGTTGCGCGTATTGAGGAACCGGCGGTGGTGCTCGAAGTCGCTCAGCGTCAGCAAGACCTGCGCGATCTCGAAGCCATATTCGTGCCCGACCTGCTTGTAGGCGTTGAGCAGCAGCGGCATGCCGCACGCTGCGGCGGCCTGCTTGTCGCTGACCCCGGCGTTCTCCGGCGTCTCGCCCACGATCTTGAGGCCGAGCGCGACCGCACCCGACGAACACAGGATCACGTTGTAGCCATCGGCGCGCAGGCGGGCGACATCCTCCAGCAGGCGCTGGATGAATCCGAAACGCGGCGTCAGCAGGTCCGAATTCGCGAGCAGCGCGGAACCAATCTTTACGACAATGCTTCGATTATCAGCCACGGCAAAAAATCCATTCCTTGAAAATTTCCGGACGCTATCTAGGTAGTCATTGTGCAGCGCACAACCGGGAATGCGGAAAAAAGTCGCCGCTGCCCTTGGAGGCACTTCGGTTCGACGTAGTTGTTGCGCGCAATCAAATGGTTATGAACGCTATACTTATAGAATACGAGGGGTAGGCTTTGAATTTCAATAACATACTCATGGTCGGCTGCGGCAAGATGGGTAGTGCACTTCTGACGCATTGGATGTCGGGGGGCGAACGATTCACAATCGTCGACCCGGCACTTGAAAGCGCGCCTGCATCCGCGCGCCTCGTTGCCGATGCCGGCGAATTGGGCGACGAACAATTCGACGTGGTGATCGTGGCGATCAAGCCGCAGCTCGTCGACGAAGTGGTCGCACAGCACGCGCATCGCCTAGCCGCAGGCGGGTATGCGCTGTCGATCGCGGCGGGCTGCTCGGCCGGTCGGATCGCCAAGGCACTGAACGGTGCGCCGGTCGTCCGGGTGATGCCCAACCTGCCCGCTGCCGTCGGCAAGGGCGTGAGCGGCCTCTATGCCGCAGGCGATGCCGACCCGGCACAACTTGCCCATGCGCAGGCGATGATGGAGCGCGCCGGAGACGTCGTGGCGGTCGATAGCGAAGACCGGCTCGACCGCGTGACGGCGGTGGCCGGGTCCGGCCCGGGCTACGTATTCGAGATCGCCCGGACCTACGTCGCAGCGGCGGAAGAACTCGGCTTCTCGCACGAGGACGCGCGAAAGATGGTCCTCGGAACCATGGCCGGAACGCTTGCGATGGCGATGGAAGACGGTGCGGATGAACTCGGCAGCCTGCGCAATTCGGTCACCAGCAAGGGCGGCACCACCGCCGCCGGGCTGGCCGCCCTCAACGGCGACGACGAGCTTTCGCGCCTGATGCGTGCTACCTTGCAGGCGGCCTACGACCGGGCGGTCGAGCTGCGCTGAGGCGCCGGCTCCCACCCCGAAACAAAGAGACAAGAGGATACTCATGAACGACCAGACACTCGACCCGCAGATCCATATCCACGAACTCGGCAGCCGCGCCCGCGAGGCCGCGCGCCAGCTCCTTTCCGCCGGCACCGAGGCGAAAAACACCGCGCTGCGCGAAGCCGCGAAGTCGCTGCGCGACAGGATGCCCGCGCTGCTCGAGGCGAACGCGGCCGATGTCGCCAGCGTCGAAGGGAAGAAGCCCGACAGTTTCGTCGACCGGCTCAAGCTGACCGAGGAACGGATCGAAGGCATCGCCACCGCTCTCGAACAGATCGCCGAGTTGCCCGACCCCGTCGGCCGCCAGCTGGCGCAGTTCGACCGGCCCAACGGCTTGAAGATCGAGCGCGTCGCGGTGCCCATCGGGGTGATCGGGATGATCTACGAATCGCGTCCCAACGTCGGCGCCGACGCGTCCGCGCTGTGCCTCAAGTCGGGCAATGCGGTGATTCTGCGCGGCGGTTCGGAGAGCCGCAACTCGACGCGCGAAATCGTCGCCGCGATGCGCGCGGGGCTCAAGGCGGCGGGCCTTCCCGAAGATGCGGTGCAGACGGTCCAGACCACCGACCGCGAGGCCGTCGCCGCGCTGCTCAAGGCCGACCAGTTCGTCGACCTGGTGATCCCGCGCGGCGGGCGCGGCCTGGTCGAGCTGGTGCGCGATCAGGCGAGCGTGCCCACGCTGCTCCACCTCGATGGCAACTGCCACTCCTACGTCCACGCCGCGGCCGACGTCGACAAGGCGGTGGCGATCATCCGCAACGCCAAGCTGCGCCGCACCGGCGTCTGCGGGGCGACCGAGAGCATCGTGATCGACCGCGTGATCGCCGAACAGGTCGTGCCCAAACTCGCCGAGGCGATGGGCGCCGACTGCGAGCTGCGCGGCGATGCCGAGGCGGTCGCGCTCGACAGCCGCATCAAGCCCGCCACCGACGCCGACTGGGACACCGAATACCTCGACCCCATCGCCAGTGTGAAGATCGTCGACGGCCTCGACGAAGGAATCGCCTGGGTGGACGCGCACTCCAGCCACCACACCGACGCCATCCTGACCGAGGACGAGGTTGCCGCGCGCCGCTTCATGACTGCGATCGACAGCGCGGTGGTGATGCACAACGCCTCGACCCAGTTCTCCGACGGCGGCGAGTTCGGCATGGGCGCGGAGATCGGCATCGCCACCGGCAAGATGCACGCCCGCGGGCCCGTCGGGCTCGAGCAGCTCACGAGCTTCAAGTACCTCGTCCACGGCAACGGTCAGACGCGTCCGTAATCACAGCGTAACCGGCTGTTTACCGCCGCAAGTGCAATCTCCGGCTCGACAGCCGGAGATGCACGATGCTCGAGTGGTTCAGGCCCAGGATGGCTCCCGAGGGGCCGGTCACTTTCGATTTCGACATCCGCATCGCGCGCCCTGCAGGGGAGGTCTACCCCTTGCTCGATTGGGGCGACGAGCGCCATTTGCGTCGTCAGCTCGGCGATCGGATAGAGCCTGTCGGCGACGATCCGATGCGCTATCGCCTGTTCCTCGCCGCAATGCCGGAGCATGTTTTCGACGTGACGCTGATCGATGCCGTTCCGGGCGAGACCTACGTGTTCGAGACGCATATCGAACCGACGGTCGGACGGCTCGTCGCGAACCGCGAGCGCTACACGATCGAATCCGATGGTCCTGATGCCTGCGAACTACGGCTCATCAACGAGGTGATCTTCGACCAGCCGATGTCGCTGCGGGACTATCGCGACCAGTTGTCGATGATGGCGTCGGCGACTTCGGGCGCACTCGATAAACTGCGTCTGCTCGCGGAGGAAGGGCCGGACGCGCTCCGGGCTTTCGAAGCGTCGCAGTTCGGCGACGAATCTATCTGAAATTGTCCGAGTAGGCCTGCAGCTTGAGGTGGCGCGGAGGCGTCACGTGGATGCGTGCGGCAATGCCATGCTTTTCGGCGTAGGCCCTTGCAGCGTCCTTGTCGGGAAAAGTCAGCTGCACCTGCGCCTGCGTGTCGCTGCTGCCGGTCCAGCCCATCAGCGGGTCGGGACGGCGCGCCTCGGATTGCTCGAACTCGAGCACCCATTCGTCGGTCCGCGCCTTGCCGGATTGCATCGCGTTCTTCGGTCGCTGGTAGATTCGTGCAGGCATTCTTGTTTGAGTCCCTCAAACGCCGGGCGGCGGACATCCGTCCGCCTTGGCTTCCTCGCACAAGCTCGGGCGGGCAGTCGCCCTTGCCTCGCCTGCGGCTCGGGTGTCAACTACTGCGAGCGATGGAAGGCGTTCTTCGTCTTGAGGCTTGGCGCTTCCGCCCAGGGTTCGTCGGGCCAGCGGTGCTTGGGGTAGCGGCCCTTCATGTCCTTCTTCACCTCGGCCCACGATCCGCGCCAGAAGCCGGGGAGGTCGCGGGTGGACTGGATCGGGCGGCCGGCGGGGCTGGTGAGCTTGAGGAGGAGCGGCGTGCGCCCGACCATCGGGTGCCGCTCGAGCCCGAACAGCGCCTGCACGCGCACCTCCACGCTCGGGGCATCGTCGCCGGTGTAGGCGATCGCGTGGTGCGTGCCCGCGGGCGAGACGAATTCGCGCGGGGCCTCGCGGTCGAGCGCCTGGCGGTCGTTCCAGTCGAGCTGGGCGAGCAGCGCATCGACCAGCTTGCCGCGCGAAACGCCGAGGTCGCGGCGTCCTTCGAGCAACGGTCGAAGCCAGAGGTCGGCGCTGTCGGCGAGGCCTTCCGGCGCCAGCGCTTCGACTCCGGCATAGCGCGCGCGGGCGAGGAGCTCGGCGGGGAGCAGTGTCCCCAGCCTCTCCACCGTTTTATCCACAAGCATGTCCACAATCGCACGGGGATCGGGCGCGGGGTCGGGACCGGTCGCGAGCAAGATGGCGTCAAGACGGCGCTCGAGGCGCGCCTCGACCCGGGCCTCGCCTTCGTTCCACTTGAGCACCTGCCGACGCTCGATGCGTTCGGGCAGCCAGCGTTCGAGATCGGCTTCCTCGAGCGGGAGCGCAGCGGTGATACGCGCGCCCTTCGCCTGGCCCTGCGCATCACCGATCGCGAGCCACTCTGCGCGCGCAAGCGGGCTTGCGGGGTCGAGCACGTACCCGCGGCCACCGGCGGACAGCCAGTGCTCGCCCGAAGGATCCCGGCGGCGGGCGATATTGTCGGGCAGCCCGGCTGCGAGAAGAATTCCCGACGGAACAACATCTTGTGTTTTTGTTTTCGCACGAGTTCCAGCCCTGTCCGCCCATCGCGCCGCCAGCTTGCGCCTCGCCTCGGCGCGGGGGGAACGGTCGGCGTTCCAGCGCTGGAGGCGTCCGGCGAGGTCCTCGCCCCGCCCGCCGAGGCCGCGTTCCTGCAGCAGCAGCGCGATCCTTGCCGCCTCGTGCGCCGCGCCGTGCTCGGCGCCGAACAATACCATCGCCGCGTGTGCCGGGTCGAGCGGGAGCGCGGCGAGCGCCTGCCCGCGCGGGGTGATC
>CAMPGP010000075.1 GCA_946885545.1 uncultured Altererythrobacter sp. | reverse complement strand
GCCTATCTCGACGTGACCGACGACATTCGCGGGATCGGCAGCGCCACCCGCATAGCGCAGCTGATCCGCGCCGCGATCCGCGAGCAGACCCACCTGACCGCCAGCGCGGGGGTGAGCTACAACAAGTTCCTCGCCAAGATCGCCAGCGACCAGAACAAGCCCGACGGGCTGTGCGTGATCCGCCCCGGGGAAGGCGCGCAGTTCGTCGCCGGGCTGCCGGTGCGCCGCTTCCACGGCGTGGGGCCCAAGGGCGCGGAGAAAATGGCGCGGCTCGGAATCGAGACCGGTGCCGACCTCGCGGCAAAGGACATCGCCTTCCTGCGCGCCAACTTCGGCAGTTTCGCCGATTATCTCTATCGCGCGGCACGGGGCATCGACCTCAGGCCCGTGCGCGCCAACCGAATCCGCAAGTCCGTCGGCGGCGAGCGCACCTACGGCGAGGATATCTCGAGCGGTCACGCGCTGCGCGAGGCGCTCGACACCATCGTGGACATCGTGTGGGAGAGCATCGAGCGCACCCAGGCGAAGGGGCGCACGGTGACGCTGAAGATGAAATACACCGACTTCCAGATCGTCAGCCGCGCGAAGAGCCTGCCGCGCAACGTCGCCGACAAGGCCGAGTTCGCGAAGCTGGCGCGCGAGTTGCTCGACGCGCTTCTGCCGCTGCCGCTGCCGATCCGGCTCATGGGCCTCACGTTGTCGAACCTCGAGCGCGAGGGCGGCGAGGAAGAGCGGTCACGCGATGAGGCCCAGCTCTCGCTGCTCTAGCGCCCTGCTAAGTTTGCGCGTTCAGCAGCTCGAGCCGCTTGCGCGTCTTGTCGCTCAGCGGCTCGGGCAGGGAATGCGCGGGAAACAGCCGGGCCTCGATCACCTCGCGCCGGTCGGGCCGGGGGGCGCTGGAAATGCGCGTGGCGAAGACGTGCACCCGGCTCGGCGCGCCGAACGAGGTCTCGTCCTGCACCCCGAGCAGCGTCGTCGCATGCGCCTCGCAGCCGGTCTCTTCAAGCAGTTCGCGCCGCGCGGCGTCCTCGGGCGTCTCGCCGCGCTTGATCCCGCCGCCCGGGAGCGTCCAGGCATCGGGGCCGTAGCTCAGCCGAACGAGCAGCAGCCGTCCCTCGATGTCGCTGGCGATCATCGTGCAACCATCGACCCGCGGCTTCACCGCGCGGCGCCAGCAACTGCGCACGCTGTGCGCCACCTTCAGCGCCCGCCGGTGCAGCGGGGCCGGGATCAGGCGAAGCATGTGACCGGTTGGCTCGATGCGCCGAGCAGGCGCGCCACGGGCAGATCGTGCTCGCCGCGAAGCGCCGCGTCGAACACCGCGCGCTTGTCAGCGCCGCGGATGACGAACAGGATCTCGTCGCTGTCGAGCAGCGCGGGGATCGTCAGCGTGATCCGGTCGAACGGCGCCTCGGGCGGGAGCGGATCGGGCGTCAGGCGGCGGATCGGCTGGGGGTCGTCCACCCTGGGATCGGTATTGGGGAACAGCGAGGCGATGTGCCCGTCGGCGCCCATCCCGAGCCAGGCGAGCGCGAAATGCGGCACCTGCTCCATCTCGGTCAGCGTCACGACTTCGGCCCCGAGCGGTTCGAGCGCGGTGCGGATGCGGCCGGTGTTGCTGGCCGCATGATCTTCGGGAACGACGCGGTCGTCGCCGGGCCAGACGAGCAGCCGCGACCAGTCGAGCGGACGGTCGGCGAGCAGCGCCAGGATCGGGAACGGCGTCGATCCGCCCGGCATGGTGATCGCCACTGGCCCTTCCGTCGCGGCGAGCGCCGCTTCGAGTTTCCCACCGAGCCATTCGGCCACCCGGGCGTCGTCCGCGCCCTCGATAATTGTCATGTCGACCACGTACGCCCGAATAGCACAAAGCCCGCCGGGGCCAAGCACCGCGGCGGGCATTTCGCCACAAAAATGTAGGCGCCTATTGCAGCGTCTGGGTGAGGAACCAGATGCGTTCCTCGGTCTGGTCGATCCAGTCGTCGACCACGCCGCTGGTGGCGTTGTCGCCCACGCCTTCGGCCGCATCCTTCACTTCGTTCAGGCGGGTGTGGAGCTTGCGGTTGTCGTCGCGCAGTTCCTTGACCATCGCGTCGGCATCCAGCTTTGCATCGTCCTGATCGGCGACTTTGGTCGCCTTGGCGATCGAGCCGATCGAGGTGAGCGTCAGCTCGCCGTTCTTGCGTACACGCTCGCCTATCAGATCGACCGTGCCGATCAGTTGCGCGGCCTGTTCATCGAACAGCAGGTGCAGGTCGCGAAAGCGCGGCCCCGCGACATGCCAGTGGAAGTTCTTCGTCTTGACGTAAAGCGCCAGCGTATCGGCCAGCGCGCCGTTCAGCGCTTCGATCAGAGCCTTCTTCGAGTTGTCGCCCGTCTTGCTCATGGGTCCCTCCTTGCAGGAATGAATGTTCGTATTTCGAACGGGTCAGTCGACAATCGGTTTCGCTGCAACTTCTTATCTCAATGATCGTCTCGGTCGATTACGTAATTATCCCCCTCGCGTTCAGCCCGAGCGTCACGGCGAGCCCCAGCGAGACCGCGGCGAGCGCAAGCCTCGTGGCGCGCAACGGGGTGCGCGTCATGCCCGATTCGCCGGCGGCCCACGCCGCGGCGAGCGCGAGCGCACCGCCGATCGCCCCACCGACTCCGGCGAGCAGCGGGGCCCCCGTCGCCGCGGCGATCGCAAAGACGAGGAAGCGCGCGCCGTCGCCGAACTGGCGCGCCATCAGCACGATCACGATCGCGGCGAGCGACTGGGTCGGTTCCTCCGGCGCCCGGTAGCGCGCCGGCCAGGCAAGCTCGATCGCGGCAAAGATCAGCGCGATCGCGACCAGCATGGTCTTGCCCGGCCCGGGCAGCAGGCCCGCAATCACCTGCCCCGCGAGCGCCATTGCCATCGCCGAGAGCGCCGCGCTGACGATCGCGGCCACGAGTATGCCCGGACCGCGCCGGGAAGCACTCGAAAAATGCGCGACGATCAATTGGTCGCGGCTGCCGACCGTGCCGAGCAGGACCGCGATGAAGGCGAAGAAGAGCGAAGACATGCGCCGATCATGCGGGCAGAGCGAGGCGTCGGCAAGCGACCATCGAGGAAACCGCACCGGAGGAGACCGGTACGCCTGAAACCGGCCGGCTAGGCGATCCACGGCCCCTTGATGGCGAATGTGCGCGTCGGGCTGTAAGCGTTGACGAACATCGTCTCGCCGTCGGGCGAGAAGCAGGCGCCGGCCCATTCGGTCTGCATGTGCAGGAACGCGAGCGGGTAGGCGACGCCTTCGGGGGTGATCCCCCGCAAGTGGTTCTCGACCACCTCTGTGTACTGGTCCTCGCACACCACGAGGTGCCCGTTGGGCCCGACGGTCAGGTTGTCGCCGTAGTTGAACTGATCGGGGCTGGTCGATTCGAAGAACAGCTGCAACCGGTCCGCCGCCCCGTCCCGGCCCGGCGCGAGACGGAATATCTGGCCCAGCTTGGCCGCCCCGCCGCTGGTGCAACAGAAGTAGAGCTCGCCCTCGCCCATGTGCATGCCTTCGCCGCGCGCAAAGAGCGCCGCGCCGGCAGCCGCGCCGCGTATGCGAAGGTCGTCTTCCGGCGCCTCGACGTCGTCGAGATCGACCCAGCGAACTTCGGCCCAGGCGCCGACCGGCATCGGCGCACCTTCGAAGTTGCGGGTGTCGGCGGGCGCATCGACGATCGCCAGTGCCTGGAGCTTGCCGCCCTCGGCGAGCTTGCCGCGCACGTTCGGAATGAAGCGGTAGAGCAGGCTGTCGTCGCGATCCTCGGTCTGGTAGACGATGCCGGTCGCCGGATCGACGCAGGCGGCCTCGTGATTGAAGCGGCCCATCGCCTTCAGCGGTACCGGATCGACCAGGCCCGGCGCATCGGCAGGCACTTCGAAGGTGTAGCCGTGATCCTTGTTGATACGCCCGTCGGCGCGCACCGGGGCTTCCTCGCAGGTCAGCCAGCTGCCCCACGGGGTCACGCCGCCCGCGCAATTGCGGATCGTGCCCGCGAGCGAGCGGTATTCCTTCTCAACTGCGAGCGTCTCGGCATCGAGCACCAGCGTGGTCGTTCCGCCAGGAAGCGGCACCAGGCTGCGCGCGACGGTGTCGTAGGCCGGGCCGGTCACCCCGCCGCCGTCCTTGCCCGGCACGAGTTCGTGGTTGCGGACGAGCGCGATCTTGCCGTTGCCGAGGTCGAAGCAGCCCATGCCGTCGGCCGCGTCGGGCACGGTGAAACCGTCGCTCATGGCATTTCCGAGGCTGGAGATGACGCGATAGGAAAACCCGTCGGGCAGGTCCATCACTCCCGCCGGGTCGGGCACGAGCGGGCCGTAACCGGCCGAGGCCCGCTGCGCGCCCGCCATCGTCGTCGAACACCCGCTCGCCGCAAGCGCGGCAAATGCACTGCCTGTGGCGGCGAGGAACGTACGGCGATCAGCGGCGAAAGTGGCGGGCATGGTCGAAAACTCCTGCAAGTGGCGTCGCACCGCGATGCGATAGCAGCGTGACGCACGCGTGACACCCGTTGCCTCACACCGGGCGCGCTGCCAAGCCTCTGCCAGACGAGCGGGAGGGAGTTTCCCATGAAACTCCAGCTCGAGTGCGCGATCCGGATCCCGCCGCGCTGATATGGGATGGCGACCACCTGGCAGGTACTATTCCTAGGATTCCCCGCCGACCCCATCCGGTGTATACCGGCCCCGGATCGAAGTGGGGCCAACCCCATGCAGCGGCGCGAACAGGATTACCTCGATGCGTTGACCTGGTTTGAAAGCCTGGCCCGGCTTTCGGCATGGACTGCGATGGGCGCGCCGCTGGCCAACAGCCTGAGGATCGCGCATCATCTCGCCCGGCTCGCTCCGCCGCCCTATTCCACCATTGTCCGCTGCGGCCCCGACGAACAGGCCTTCGAGGCCCTGATCGAGCGCTCCGCGTTCGAGGCCGCGGCCACCGCGCTGGTCGGCACCGCGCTGTCGTGCGAAGTGCTTGCCCGGAGCGCGAGCGGCATGGCCACCGCGCGGGTTTGGCTCGACGGCGACGCGAAGGAGGCCGAGGCGACGGAAGAGAGCCCGGCGCTGGCGCTGCTGCAGGCCTGGACCCGCTTCATGCTGGCGCTGGCGCCGCAGTGGCCCGATCAGGGAACGGGAAGCTCCCAAAGGTCGGCATAGATGCCGATACGCACGGCTTCGGAGGCCGATTTGGCATCGAGCTTGCGCATCACGTTCTTGCGGTAGATCTCGACCGTGCGCGGGCTGAGATCGAGCTCCGCGGCGATCTGCTTCGTCGAGTTGCCGTGCAGCAGCGAGACCAGCACGTCGTGTTCGCGCCCGGTCAGCTGGCCGACCGAGGCCTTGGCTTCCGCCTTGGCGAGTTCGACCTTGCGCCTGCGATCGCCTTCCTCGCCGAGCCGCACGAGCGATCCCGCCAGCAGCGCAGCGTCGAAAGGCCAGGCCAGATAGTCGATCGCGCCCTCGCGCATCGCGCGCACCACGCATTCGGGCCGCGGCGCGTCGGAATAGACCGACACCGGGTAATAGCGCCCACGCGCGCGAACCCCTTCGAGCAGCTGCGACAGGCCACCGGCCTTCGGGTCTTCCACCAGCAGCACGGCCCCGCTGGCCGGCAGGATGCGAAGGAATTCCGCGGCATCCTCGTAAATCTCGGCATGAACGTCGCGCGCCATGAGGTCGCGCGAGATTTCGGCGCGGCGTCGCGAGTCGAAATCGATTACATGCACGGACACGCTGCCCGCGATGTCATTCATCTGCATCGTGAAAAGGCCACAGAATCTGATTTCCCGTCCGTC
The DNA here is from genome assembly GCA_946885545.1 of uncultured Altererythrobacter sp. The sequence continues at coordinate 2,759 of CAMPGP010000075.1, read as the reverse complement.
ACACGGGACCGCCACGGCCTAGCCGCGAAGGGCCGATGCAGACGACCTGCACGCCTAACCCCATTCAAACCCCCGTTCGAATGCGCGCGATTAACCCATTGGCCCCATTATCGCAATGGTTAATGCGGGGCCCGAACAGGGTCGGGCGAGCCGATTGACGTTACGGCTAACTCGGCTGACCGGCACTGCGAAGCGCCGCCTCGATCTCCACGAAATCGCTGCGGACCGAGGCGAGGAGCTCACCCTTGAAATCGGTTACGCTGGCGAGCACCGCCTGGCGCGCGGCGCCATAGATCTGGAGGAGAGCCTGGGCGAGCGGGGCCTTGCGATCGACCCCCATCTCGAGCGCGGTGATCGCCGTGAGCGTGCGGGTAAGCGCCTTGCTGCGCAGCGAGGCGTCGCCCCGCTCCTGCGCGAACAGCGCCGATCCGAGGCCCGCGATCGCCTGTTCGAGGCAGAGCTGCACCAACGCTGCGGAATCGCCGCCCTGGACGCGCGCGTCGATCGAGCTGCGGCGATAGGCCTCGTGCGGATCGGTGAGCGCGAGCATGTCAGTCTCTTCCGCCGTTCCACGCGTCGATCTGCGACTGCAGGAACGAGAGCGTGGACTTGGATTCGCCGATCCGCGTTTCGGCCTTGGCGAAGCGTGCGACCATCGTGGCGCGCAGCCGTTCCTGCTGTTCGGCGAGCTTGTCGGTCTGTTCCGTGATGTCGGCCGACTGCGCCTGGTAGCGCGCGACCGACCCCGCGAGCGAGCCGGGATTGCCGGTCTGCGATGCCTCGCGCGCGACCTTGTCGAACGTCGCATAGACGCCGTAGAGCCCGTTGGTGAACATCGCCGCCACGGCGCCCGGATCGCGTTCGAGCGAGGCCTGCAGCCGTGCAGTGTCGAGCCGGAACGTGCCGTCGCGCTCGATCGCGAGCCCGAGGTCCGACAGCGTTCGCGGCGCGTCTGCCGGAGCGTTGGGCATGACGACCATGCCCGCGAGACCCGAGAACGTGCGCTTGAGCGCGCGCGCGCCCGGATCGCGGGACAGGTCGCCGGTCGTCGGGTCGGTCGCGGTCTTCAGTTCGCCCGCGACTTCGTTGAGCGCGCTGACGAGATCCTGCATCGCAGTGGAGATATTGCTGACCGGGCTCGGGAAACCGATCGTCGTCGGCATCCCGGCATTGGTTCCGGTAAGGTTGAGCGAGAGCCCCGGCGCGACCTTGCCGACATCGTTGGTGGCGCTGGTCATCGCCAGACCGTCGAGCTCGAACTGGGCGTCGGCGGAGGTTTCGATCAGCTGCGCGGGATCGCCGCCGGAAGCCGGATTCCATGCGAGCGCAGCAAGGCCTTCCAGCCCCGCCGTCTCGGTCGCTTCGATCACGAAGCCGTTGTTCGCCCCTTCGGGCCCCTTGAATACCAGCTGCGCGCCCTGCGTCGTCTGTGCCACGTAGGCGGTTACACCGGCATTCTTGCCGTTAATGGCGCGTGCGATGTCGTCGAGCGTGGCGCCTTCGGCGATGTCGACCGTAAGCGGCGCATGGCCGGTGTCCTCGGTGAAGCCCGTTCCGTCGGTCGCGCCGAAGCGGAAAGTCAGCGAACCCGCGCCGATCGCCGCCTGGGGATCGGCGAAGGCGGTGCTGGCGAGCGTCTGATTGCGCGCCAGCGAGAGGACCTCGAGGGTGTAGGTGCCCGATCCGGCCGTCCCGGTAGGGCTGGTCGCCGTCGCGACCGAAGGGTTGCCGATCTGCGGGGTGACGGCGAGGTCGCCCGCGCGGACGCGATCGCCCAGCGCTCCGGCAAGCAGCGAGAGCGTGTTCTTGATCGAGGACGCGGCCGAGATCTGCCGCTCGAGCGTCTCGCTCTTTTCCGCCAGGCGCGTGGTGCGCAGCTCGAACTGGGCGTTGGCGAGATTGGTTGCCAGCGCCGCCATGTCGACGCCGCTTCCCGCGCCCAGTGCCGCGATTATGGAGGATGCCTGGCTCATGCTTTCGAGAACGGCTTCGCGCGGCCGGTCTTAAGGCTCGAGACGGCCATCGGCGTCGAATCGCAGTTCCAGCGGCACGTCGATCGCGGGCGCAGGGCGATGTTCGCCGCGCTTGAGCGAGAACACGAATGCCAGCACCGAGGCGATCGCCGAGTAGAGTTCCTCGCGGATCGTCTGGTTCTCGCGGGTGGTGTAATAGACCGAACGGGCGAGCTGCGGGTATTCGAGCATGGGCACGCCGTATTCGCGCGCCAGCTCCTTCATCGCAGCGGCCTTGTCGCCGCGCCCCTTGGCGAGCACGATCGGCGCGGAGGCCTTGTCCGGATCGTAGATCATCGCGACGGCGAAATGAGTCGGGTTGGTCAGCACGAACTGCGCCTCGCGCATCGCATGCGCCACGCCGCCCATCGCGATCTCGCGCTGGCGCTGGCGGCGATGCGACTTGGCCTCGGGCGAGCCTTCGCTTTCCTTGTGCTCGTCGCGCATTTCCTGGTGGCTCATCTTGAGCCGCTGGTTGCGGCGCAGCCACTGGATCGGCACGTCCACCAGCGCGATCACGACCAGCCCGCCGGAAAGCGCGAACAGCAGTGAAATCACCGCGCCCCAGGCGGCGGTGAGCTGCTGCGACAGGTTCCCGCTGCCCAGCCCCATGATCGTGTCGAGCCAGGCCCTGCCCCAGAACCAGGCGATCACGCCCAACAGCAGGACCTTGAGGATGCCCTTGCCCATCTCGATCCAGCCGGTCGGGCCGAACATGCGCTTGAGGCCCGAAAGCGGATTGATCCG
>CAMPGP010000074.1 GCA_946885545.1 uncultured Altererythrobacter sp. | reverse complement strand
GGAAGATGGTCAGTCGCAAGGAAGCCTCCTGTCTTGCTGTCCACCCTCAACTCGCAAGCCGCCGCCTTTATCCCGCGCTCATCTCACCTCACGGTCGGGAGGAGGACAGTACGGGAGCCGCAGCCCCCTCGGCAGGCTCCTCTGGGGCGGCGGCCAGCGGGTAGTCCATTCGCGTCATCACCGCGCCGGCACAGCTGTAGGTAGCTTGGTTGCGCAACGCCCCGTCGACGAGCCGCTCGGCGAGGTCCGGCCGCAGCGAGGCGAGCGCCTTGCCGGCCTCGTCGAAATCCCGCGAGTACCCCATACCGGTGATCTCCGAGCCGTCGGCCTGCTCGGCGCTCATGAAAGGGACGAGATCGGTCAGATAGGTAATTTTGCCCGGCTCGACACGGAAGCTCGGCGCGCCGAAGCAGAACGTGCTGGTCGGGACCGCCCTGCCGACAGCATCCGATGCGATGACATAATCGCCCGCAGTCAATCTGACGATCTGGATTTCGTAGGGCGCCTTGCGATCCTTGCTGGCGATATTCGTGAAATAGGTCGTGAAGTCGCCCATCTTCTTCCACTTGCGCGGTTGGAAGTGGAGGTCGCCATTTTCGGAATCGTAGCGACGTAGATCGAGCGAACCCGAGCGACCGGCACTGCCTTCATCGTTGCGGCGGAAAACCACCATTACCGCGCCTTCGTCTTCTTCCAATGCGATGGGATCATCGGGCGCGATCTTCTTGCCAAGGAATAGGGTCGGCGTGCCTACCGGCGCGCCGCTCATGCTCGCAGGCCCGCCTGTGACCGGATAGAATCGCTCGAGCGTGGTGATTTCGCCTTCGACCTGTTCGGCGCCGACGATGGCATTGAAGTAGGTGTTGCGCTGTTCGTCGGTCATCGCGGCGACTTCGGCGGTCTTGTCGCTTGGCGGTTCGACCAGGCGCCATCCGCGGATCATCAGGCAGTTGCGACGGTTGGCGCGACGTTGCTGCCCGTCGGCAATGGCCGCGCCGATCATTGCGCCAATTCCGCCCCCCACGGCTCCTGCGAGCGGCGAGATGGCCGGATTGTACAAAGCCGGATTGTAGAGCGTCACGCTTCCGCCGGGAGTATGTGAGCCGCGGGCGATCAGGCGGCATTCCTGCCAGTCGCGATCGTAGTCGGCGCGCGTCGCGCCCGGCTTGTTGTAGAAGCGGCTGTCCTTCAGGTCGCGTGCAGCATCCTCGGCAATTTCTTCCGGCGTATCGTCCGTCGCTTCGACCGGTTGCGCGTATGCGGCATGAGACGACACTGCAAGCAGTGCCGCAACAACTTGTAACTTCATGGAATCCCCCCGTTAGATCCGTAACGCCGAATTTATGCGGTAATCAGGGGCCCGACAATAACCCAAACGGGGGAGTTCGTGTTTCACCCCATCGTCGGGATGACGAAAGCGTTCGACCCGTCGCCGCCACCGTCGGGCCAGCGCTGGGTGACGGTCTTGACCTTGGTCCAGAATTTCAGGCCCTCGGTGCCGTACTGGTTGGTGTCGCCGAAGGCGCTACGCTTCCACCCGCCGAAGCTGTGGTAGGCGACCGGCACCGGGATTGGCACGTTGATGCCGACCATGCCGACGTTGACCCGGCTGGCGAACTCGCGCGCGGCGTGGCCGTTGCGGGTGAAGATGGCGACGCCGTTGCCGTACTGGTGCTCGCTCGGCAGGCGCACGGCCTCCTCGAAATCCTTCGCGCGCACGATCTGGAGCACCGGGCCGAAGATTTCCTCCTGGTAGGACTTCATCTGCGGGGTCACGCGGTCGAGCAGCGTCGGGCCGACGAAGAACCCGTTCTCGTGGCCCTGGAGGCTGAACCCGCGCCCGTCGACGACGACTTCCGCGCCTTCCTGCTCGGCGGTGTCGATCCAGCGCTCGATGCTCGCCTTGTGCTCGGGTGTGACGACGGGGCCGTAGTGCGCGTCCTTGTCGTTGGACACGCCGATACGCAGCGCGCCAATCGCGGGGATCAGCTTTTCCCGCAGGCGATCTGCGGTGTCCTCGCCCACCGGCACCACCACCGGCAGCGCCATGCAGCGCTCGCCGGCCGAGCCGAAGGCGGCGCCCGCGAGGTCGTTGACCACCTGGTCGAGATCGGCGTCGGGCATCACGATGCCATGGTTCTTCGCGCCGCCCATCGCCTGCACGCGCTTGCCGTTGTCGACCCCGCGCTTGTAGACGTAGTGCGCGATGTCGGAGGACCCGACGAAGCTGATGCCCGCGATGCCGGGATGGTCGAGGATCGCGTCGACCATCGTCTTGTCGCCGTGGACCACCTGCAGCAGCCCCTCGGGCGCGCCGGCTTCGAGGAACAGCTCGGCGAGGCGCACGGGAACGCTCGGATCGCGCTCCGAGGGCTTGAGGATGAAGGCATTGCCCGCCGCGATCGCCATGCCGAACATCCACATCGGGATCATCGCGGGGAAATTGAACGGGGTGATGCCCGCGCCGATGCCGAGCGGCTGACGCATCGAATAGACGTCGATCCCCGGTCCGGCGCCGAGCGTGTATTCGCCCTTCAGCACCTGCGGGATGCCGCAGGCGTATTCGATCACCTCGAGCCCGCGCTGCACGTCGCCCAGCGCGTCGTCGACGACCTTGCCGTGTTCACTCGAAAGCAGCTTGGCGAGTTCGAGGCGGTTCTTCTCGACCAGTTCCTTGAACGCGAACATCACCCGCGCGCGCTTCTGCGGATTGGTCATCGCCCACTCGGGCTGAACCTTCTTGGCATTGGCCACCGCGAGATCGAGCAGCGCCGCGTCGCCCAGCGCGACTTCGGCCTGGACCTCGCCGGTCGACGGGTTCCACACTTTGTGCGTGCGACCCGAGCTGCTGCCGGCGCCTCCGCTCATGAAATGGTCGATCTGGCGCATGTGGTTTCTCCTGTAACTTTCGCAGGCGTCTCTAGCCGAGCATACTGCGCACGCAAGGGCCGAGGCGAGCTTGCGGCTCAGCACGGATGGGTTAGTGTCACGCCAAATCGGGGATGGTGAGGGGGCGCGACTTGGCTCAACACAGGAACGAGGGAACGGCCGGCTCCGTTCCGGCGGACGCGGCAGCAGGCGCGCGGCAGAACCCGAAGCTCGTGATCGCCGCCAGTTCGCTCGGCACTGTGTTCGAGTGGTACGATTTCTACCTCTACGGGCTGCTTGCTGGGATCATCTCGGTGCAGTTCTTCTCCGGCGTCAACGAAACGACGGGCTTCATCCTCGCACTCGCCGCGTTTGCCGCGGGTTTCGCGGTGCGGCCGTTCGGGGCGCTGGTGTTCGGGCGGCTGGGCGACGTGGTCGGGCGCAAGTACACTTTCCTCGTCACGATGGCGCTGATGGGGCTGTCGACGTTCGCGGTCGGGTTGCTGCCGAGCTATGCGAGCATCGGCGTCGCCGCACCGGTCGCGCTGGTGACGCTGCGCCTGCTTCAGGGCCTCGCGCTCGGCGGCGAATACGGCGGCGCGGCAACCTACGTGGCCGAACACGCGCCCGACAACCGCCGCGGGCTCTACACCAGCTTCATCCAGACGACCGCCACCTTCGGCCTGTTCGCCGCGTTGCTGGTGGTGATCGGCCTCAGGACCTGGCTGGGGGAGGAAGCCTTCGCCGACTGGGGCTGGCGTGTGCCCTTCCTGATCTCGATTTTCCTGCTCGGCATCTCGCTGTGGATCCGCATGCAGCTGGAGGAAAGCCCGGTCTTCCAGGAGATGAAGGCGCAAGGGACGACCTCGAAGCGCCCCCTGCGCGAGGCGTTCGGGGAATGGCGCAACCTGAAATGGGTGCTCGTCGCGCTGCTCGGCGCGGTCGCGGGTCAGGCGGTGGTATGGTACACTGGGCAGTTCTACGCCCTGTTCTTCCTCGAGCGCGTGCTCCAGGTCGAAGGCGCGACGGCTAACATCCTGATCGCCATCGCGCTCGCGCTGGGCACGCCGTTCTTCGTGTTCTTCGGCTGGCTCAGCGACCGGATCGGGCGCAAGAAGATCATCATGGCCGGGCTCGCGCTGTCGATCGTCGGCTATTTCCCACTGTTCAGCGCGCTGACCGACGCCGCCAATCCCGCGCTGGCCGAGGCGCAGGCGCGCGCGCCGGTGACGGTCCACGCCGCCCCCGCGACCTGCGCGTTCCAGTTCGACCCCGTCGGCGGGCAGAGCTTCGACACGACGGGATGCGACGTGGCGAAATCGGCGCTCGCCACGGCCGCCATCCCCGACGCCACCGCCGCCGACCGCGCGGGCGAGATCACCGTCGGGCAGCGCACGCTCGAGCCCGGCGACCTCGCCACCTATGCCGATCGCATCGCAGCTGCAGTGGCCGAAGCAGGCTATCCCGCCGCCGCCGATCCGGCGCGGATCGACCGGGTGCGCGTGGTGGCGATCCTCACCGCGCTCGTGCTGCTGGTGACCATGGTCTACGGCCCGATCGCCGCCTTGCTGGTCGAACTGTTCCCCAGCCGCATCCGCTATTCGGCGATGAGCCTGCCCTACCACATCGGAAACGGCTGGTTCGGCGGCTTCCTGCCCACGGTGAGCTTCGCGATGGTCGCGGCGACGGGCAACATCTATTACGGACTGTGGTATCCGGTCGCGATCGCCGCGCTGACGCTGGTCGTCGGGCTGCTGTTCCTGCCCGAGACCTTCCGCCGCTCGATCCGCGATTAGAGTCGCCAGTGTAGAGGAGAACCGCGGGACGGCCGCAGCCGCTCCACGGCCCGATCTAACGCTTCCTTAACCATAAGAACCTAGTCGAATAGCAGGCCGATCGAGGTTTGGATGTTCACAGCAATTCCCGCATTGCAGAAGCCGGCCCTGCCTCTGGCTCGCATGTTTCAGATATTCGTGGTCTTGGCCGCAGCTTGGGTGGTTGCCGATCGGATCCAGATTGCATCGGGATTGCCGCTTTGGCTCGACGAAACCTGGAGCGGGATGATCGCGACGCGGTCCGACTGGTCTTCGTTCTGGCGCGAGGTCTGGCTCGATTGCAATCCGCCGCTTTACTACCTCTTTCTGACCGGCTGGGTGACGGTATTCGGCGACAGCAACTTGATGCTTCGTCTGCCAAGTGTGTTCTTCGTTGTGTGCGCAGCGGCCCTGCCGTTGGTATGGCGACCGCAAGGGCTGAACCGGACCGGCGCATGGACATGGGGTGCTCTCATCCTGTTTTGGCAGCCCGGTCTCTTCATCATGCTCGACGCTCGGGGTTACGGACTCATGATCCTGCTCGCGACGATCTCATGTTTGGTCGTAGCACGTCTGTTCGAGCAGTTGTCGCGGAGCGGGGCGGCGTTGTGGGTGCTCATCGGCACGCTGATGTTCCTCACTCACTACTACGCCGCGGCGCTATTGATCGGGCAGGGCGTTCTCCTGCTTCAGCGCCATCGTGTGGAATTGATGCGCATGTGGCCGATATGTCTTATCGCACTGCCCGGGCTCGGCTGGTTCGCCTATCATCTACCGCGCCTGCAGGACTACGGCCGCGCGGATGTGATCTGGTACGAGCCGACAGGGCTCGTCAGCACGTTCGAGCACTTTCTGTTCGTATTCGGCGCGCATTACATCGTCGCATTCGGCGTGGTCGTCGCCGTGGTGATAGCAATCGTACACCGTCCACCCGGTGCGATGGCTCGAATGCCCGGAAATCGCAATCTCGTCCTCACCGTCTGTGCCGCCGCGATAGGATTCGCCGTGGCGATCTCGGTCGGATTGGTCCAGCCATCTCTGGCCGATCGCTATTTCGTACCGGTCGTTCCGGCAGCGATGCTCGGGCTTGCGCTTTTGACCCAGCGGTGCGCGCGCCAAGAGGTCGCGGCCCTGGTGCTAACGTTTGCCTTTTTCCTGCCCGAATTCGATGCAGATTATGCCCGGAATGCCGCACATAATCGCGCAATCTATGGCTACGAAGAAGGAAGCGAGTTCGTCAGCCTCTATCGGCCGGACCGGCTGCTGTTCGTGTGGGATCATCCAGCTGCCAAGATTCTCGACGATGTTTCGCTCAAAGGCATAGGCGGCTATTTCCTTGATCGAGCCGATGCAAATACTCCCACTCAGTCATTGCTTGTTGCGCAGGATGACGACGCGAACGAAGTCCTGCGCGTAGCGGCGGATAGCGAACGGCCCGCGGTGATCTGGCTGTACAATACCGCCCGCCGCTCGGCCGCTCGTGGCCATCCGCCCACGTTCGAGGACGATCCGGCGTGGACTTGCAGGCACCACCATCGTGAGACCAGCAACGCTGGTCAACTGGGCTCCATAGCCTGCGTGAAACTTGGAGACGCACGTTGATCGAAGGATTGAAGTTCGAGCCGGAAACGACCGCCTGCCAGCGGCCGCTAGTGTCGCTCGTAGTGCCCGTGCTCGACGAGCGCGACGCCGTCGGGCCCTTCGTCGCGGCGGTCGATGCAGCCCTCGTCGCCGGATGGCCGGACCGAGCGGATGCGCCGCGCCTCGAATTCGTGTTCGTCGACGATGGTAGCTCTGACGGAACCGCCGAGGTCATACGCGCGCTGTGCCGGGTCGATACACGGGTCAGGCTGGTCACATTGTCGCGCAACTTCGGGAAAGAGGCCGCGCTGAGTGCGGGTCTCGCGGCTGCTTCGGGCGATGCAGTCGTGCCGATGGACGTCGACCTCCAGGATCCGCCGGAGCTCCTTCGTCCGATGGTGGAACGGTGGAGGGCCGGGGCGCAAGTCGTCAATGCGAAGCGCTGCGACCGCCGTTCGGACACGCTTTTCAAGCGCTCGAGCTCGCAGCTTTTCTACAAGGCGATCAATTCGCTCGCCGACCACCCGATCGCCGAGGACGTGGGCGACTTCCGCCTGTTCGATCGCGTCGCGGTCGATGCGCTCAACCGCATGGCCGAGCATTCGCGCTTCAACAAGGGGCTCTTTTCGTGGATCGGATTTCGGACGGAGACGCTCGAATACGTGCGCCCGGCTCGTTCCGTGGGCGACACGAAATGGAACGCGTCCAAGCTTGGCGCGCTTGCGATCGACGGGATCGTATCGTCGACTACGTTCCCCCTGCGCATCTGGACGGTGGTCGGCGCGGCCGTTTCCCTGCTCGCCTTCTGTTATGCGGCGTTCCTTGTCGCCCATACGCTGGTTTCGGGCATCGATACGCCGGGCTATGCGTCGATCATGGTAGCGGTGCTGTTCCTCGGCGGGCTCAATCTACTGAGCCTCGGGCTGATGGGCGAATACGTCGGCCGTATCGCCAAGCAGGTTCGCGGGCGCCCGCTTTACATAGTATCTGAAACCGAAGGGTTCTGACGATGGAGGCAGCTGCCTACTCGTCGCTTCGAAACCTCCAGGACCGCCACTGGTGGTTCGTCGGACGGCGCACGATCATTGCCTCGCTTATCCGCCGCCTGGTTTCGCTACCGCAGCGCGCGCGCATTCTCGAGGCCGGGTGTGGCTACGGTGGTAACCTGCCGATGCTTGAACGGTTCGGCGACCTCGACGCCTTCGAGTTCGCCGAGGAGGCGCGCACCTACGCTTCGGCACGTATGGCGCGCCCGGTGGCGCATGGGGAGCTTCCCCACGCGGTGGGTTTCGACGGCGAGCGCTTCGATCTGATCGCGATGCTCGACGTGCTCGAGCATATCGACGACGATCTCGGCTCGCTCGTTGCTCTGCGCAATCGGCTGGACCAAGGAGGCTCGATCGTCCTTACCGTGCCAGCGTTGCCATGCCTGTGGTCCGACCACGACACGGCTCACCATCACAAGCGTCGCTACACCAGGCGCACACTCGACGCACTTTTGCGCCGGGCTGGTTTCGAACCGGTGCGTGTGGGCTATTTCAACACATTCCTGTTTCCTTTGGCTCTCGTCCAGCGTCTCGTCTCACGCATTGCGGGTGGTCGGTTTCGCGGCGACGCGATGCCATCGCGCAGCGTCAACGCCGCACTCGGCGGTATTTTCGCGCTCGAGGCCCGGCTCGTCGGCCGGGTCGCTCTGCCGATCGGCCTCTCGCTGTTCGCCGTCGCGCGACCGGTCGAGGCGCGACGATGAACTTGGCTCGTCAGGCTCTGTCGTTCGGCGCGGTAGGCATGCTCGCCACACTGACGCACGTTGCGCTGGCCTGGGGCCTGATCAAGGGGGCAGGGGCCGTTCCGCTTGTCGCGAATCTGCTTGGCGGATGCGCGGCCTTTGCAGTGTCGTTTTGCGGGAATGCGAGCGTCACGTTCCGCACCGACCGATCTCTATGGAGTTGCGCGCGCCGCTATGCCCTCGTGTCGCTCTTCAGCCTGGCGGTCACAAGCGCAATTCTGCTCGTGGTCGAGACGAATGGCTTACCGACCTACGTCTACGTGCTCGTCGTCATCGTAACCTTGCCGCCGACCACGTTTCTTCTTGCCAAGCTATGGGCGTTTCGCGACGAGCGCCTGCCGATGGCGGATCGATAGCTGGGTCGGAGCGGCTTTCCGAAATTGGGATTGACCCGGGCGGGCGAGCCCGGCAAATGCGCCCCCTCGCGCCCCGGCGCCGCGCGGGTGTAGCTCAATGGTAGAGCAGCAGCTTCCCAAGCTGACGACGAGGGTTCGATTCCCTTCACCCGCTCCAGCTTTCTCCTACATCGATGGACGCGTATCGGCATCGCGCGTGATGCGGAGCGCCGTGTGATGCACGTCGGTGCCGTTCAGGGGTGCCGTTCAGGCATGTTCCGGATACCCGATGGGCTGTTTGGTGCGGTCGAGAAGACTCGAACTTCCACGGGCTTTCGCCCACAACGAC
>CAMPGP010000073.1 GCA_946885545.1 uncultured Altererythrobacter sp. | reverse complement strand
CGCGCCCGCCGAACCCGCCCTGCAGCGCGTCTTCGAGGTTGAGCAGGCAGAGGTAGTTCTCGCGCCCCTTGCGCACGACGACCGGCCGCGTGCCGTCGGCGCGCCGTTCGGGCCAGGCGCGGCGGCTTTCCCCGCGCAGCTGGCGCTGGAGGTTCTTGGTGTAGGTCGAGACCCAGACGGTGCCCTGCGCCGCCGAGGCCCACAGCGAGGCGGGGGCGAGATAGCCCAGCGTCTTGCCGATCCCCGTGCCCGCCTGCGCCAGCAGGACGTGCGGCGCGCCGCGCCTGTCGCGCGGGGCGAAGACCTTGCCCACGTCGCGTGCGTAGCGCCGCTGGCCTTCGCGTTGCTCCGCCTCCGCGCCGGTCAGATGCTGGAGCTGCGCCTCGATCTCGGCTTCTTCGATCAGTACATGGCCGGGAGCCGGGCGGTCGGGCGCCTCCTCCCATTCGGGCAGGCGCGAGAACAGCCACTTCTCTGCCCGTTCAGGCCGGGCCACATGCGGCGCGAGAACTTGCGCCCAGGGCCACCGGAGACGCATCAGCGACTGGAGCGTCGACCACGCGCCTTCGCGTTCCTCCCACGCTTCGCCCGCACAGGTTTCGAGCAGCGCTCCCGCTGCCTGCTGGAGGAGTGCGGGCACAGCGTCGTCGCTTGTCGGTTCCTCCAGCCCCAACGCGTGCGCCAAGCCCTTTGGCGTCGGCACGCAGAACCGCGCCGGATGTACGAAGGCGTAGAGCTCGAGCAGGTCGAGCCCCGAGAGATCAGGATAGCCGAGCCGCGTTGCCACCAGCGGCGCATTGAGCAGCAGCAGCGGCGTGTCCGCCGCCGCCATGATCGCCTCCCCCTTAGAACAGCCGCGTGTTGAGCCGTTGGCATCGCGCAACCAGGTGCCTGCGTGACTTGCATGCAGGGCGGGAAGGGGCACCGGTTCGGGCATCGGCGGACGATGGCGTCACCGGAACGAAATGTAAACATCGCCGCAGCAGGAGCCCGAATTCACCTTTCGGTTGACCGCAAAGAGGCCGCATCCCGTCGCGAAATCAAGTGGCAAACTCGCTGAAAAACAAGCAATCGGGCGATTCTGAACCGCCGATAAACCGGAACATGGCGAAAATGTGCCGCGTTGACTGTGTACTATGCGACACACTCGACATCACCTTCGCAGCGCCCCCATCGCGATTGCCGCGATGCTCGCGCTTGGCACCACCCCCGGCATGGCGCAGACCGCGCAGCCGCAGGCTGCACAGCCGACGACGCCCCCGGTGGCGACACCGGCGCCGACGCCGTCCGATCCGATCGTGCTTCAATCGCCGATCGCTCCGCCGACGGCTACAGCTACGCCGACCGTCCCGCGCACCACCGCTCCGACGCAGCAGCCTACCATTGTTCTCGACGTTCCTCCTGCGCCGACCGCCGAAGCTGAGACGCCTGCGGCCGAGCAGCGGACGACTGCTACGGCCGCTGCCGAACCGCGCCGTGCGGTCCGCGAGCGTCCTGCTCCGACGCGTTCGGTCCAGCGCGATGCCGCGCCGGTTGCCGCTGCCGCGCCGGCAATCTCCCCGGATACGCCCGTATCGTCGACCGATGGCGAAGCCATCGCGACCGACCAGACGTTCGCCCCGCTTCCGGTCGCCGAAGCTGCGCCCGAAGCAATGCCGGCGGAGACCGCCCCCGCTGCAGGCGCCGACTGGGTCGCGATTGTCTCGCTCGCGCTTGCCGGGCTGATCCCGCTCGGCGCAATCTTCCTCGCCGTGGCATGGTTCCGCCGCCGTTCGCGCCGCGTCGATGCGGTAGAGCATCATGAGGAAGTGGCCTACGTCGATGGGCCGGCCATCGCTCCCGAACCGCTGCCCGCCACTGCCGCCCCGGTGGTTGATGAGCCCGCCCCGCGGCCCGTTGCCCCTGCGTTTGCCGCGACGGTTCCGCCCGTTGCCGCAACTGTTCCGGCGCGCCGCCATCCGCTCGAAGGTTACAAGGGCATGCCCAACGAGGGCGCTGCGGTATCGCTGCCTTCGGAAATGCCCGAAACTTTCGAGGAGCGCGACGCGCTGCTGAAGAAGATGATCGCGGCCGAGCCGGATCGCGCCAATCCCTTCCGTTCGACCAAGGCGCGGGCGAAGCGTGCCCGTCTGATCATGCAGTCGCTCGGCCGGACGTTCGAGAATGCCAAGCCGCGCTTCGATCTTAGCCAGTACACCCGCAACTGGCCAGCACTGGCAGGCAATCGCAGATCGTTTGCTTGACCCCAGCCTAACCCGCGAGGGTCGCAGGGAAGGGGCGCTCCGCACGGGGCGCCCCTTTTCGCATCGGTATCCTTCGCACTTGCAACATCGGCGGCCTTGCGCGAGAGGCGAAGCATGACCGAGCAGACCCTGATCGAAGCCGCCCGCGTATCCAAGGCCTGGCCGTTCCAAGAGGCGCAGAAGCTTCTCAAGCGCTATCCCGACGGCAAGGTGGCTGCCGACGGTATGCGCGCGCCGGTGCTGTTCGAGACCGGCTACGGCCCTTCCGGCCTGCCGCACATCGGCACGTTCCAGGAAGTGCTGCGCACGACGCTGGTCCGCCGCGCTTACGAAGCGCTGATCGGTGCGAAGCCCGAAGACGGGCTGACGCGGCTGGTCGCGTTCAGCGACGACATGGACGGTCTGCGCAAGGTGCCCGACAACGTGCCGCACCGCGAGATGCTGACCGAGAACCTCGGCAAGCCGCTCAGCCGTATTCCCGACCCGTTCAATGCCGGGTTCGAGAGCTTCGCCGCGCACAACAACGCCAAGCTGCGCGATTTCCTCGACCGGTTCGGGTTCGACTACGAATTCGTCTCGGCGAGCGAGCGTTATACGTCGGGCGCGTTCGACGATGCGCTGCGCAACGTCCTGCGCTGCAACCAGGCGATCCTCGGCATCATGTTGCCGACGCTGCGCGAGGAGCGGCGGCAGACCTACTCGCCGATCCTGCCCGTCAGCCCGACGACCGGCGCGGTGCTGCAGGTCCCGGTCGAAGTGGTCGACGCCGACGCCGGCACGATCCGCTTCGCCGACGAGGACGGCTCGACGGTCGAGCAGTCCGCGCTCGGCGGGCAGGCCAAGCTGCAGTGGAAGGTCGACTGGGCGATGCGCTGGGTCGCGCTCGGCGTCGACTACGAGATGTACGGCAAGGACCTGACCGACAGCGGCGTGCAGTCGGGCAAGATCGCGCAGGTCCTCGGCGGCCGCAAGCCGGAGGGGCTGATCTACGAGCTGTTCCTCGATGCGAACGGCGAGAAGATCTCGAAGTCGAAGGGCAACGGCCTGACGATCGAGGAATGGCTGACTTACGGCAGCGAGGAGAGCCTCGGCTTCTACATTTACCCCAATCCCAAGAGCGCCAAGCAGCTTCACGTGGGCGTGATCCCGCGCGCGGTCGACGATTACTGGCAATTCCGCGAGCGCCTGCCAGAGCAGGATATCGACAAGCAACTGGGCAATCCCGCTTGGCACCTTCTGCGCGCGAACGGTGGCTTCACGGCGGCCGAAGCGCCGGGCGCGGGCGACACGCTGCCAGTGACCTACGGGCTGTTGCTCAATCTCGTCGGCGTGCTCGGCGCGCATGCCACGCGCGATCAGGTCTGGTCGTACCTCGGCAACTACATCGCCGATCCGGATCCGGCGAAGCATCCCGAACTCGACGCGCTGGTCGGCACCGCGCTCGCCTACAACCGCGACTTCGTGGCGCCCACGCTGAAGCGGCGTGCACCGGCGGAAAACGAGGCCGCGGCGCTGCGCACGCTGGATCTGGCGCTCGAACTGACCGCCGCCGATACCAGCGCCGAGGATCTCCAGACGATCGTCTACGAGATCGGCAAGCAGGACGAATTCGGCTTCGAAAGCCTGCGCGACTGGTTCAAGGCACTCTACGAAACGCTGCTCGGTTCGGCGCAGGGGCCACGCATGGGCAGCTTCATCGCGCTCTACGGCATCGCGAACACCCGCAAGCTGATCGAAGAGGCTCTCGCGCGCTGAGGCTCAACCCCACTTGCGGGTGCGGTACCACTTGGTGATGACGTATTTGACCCCGCTCTCGACCGGGGTGCCCGCGTGAATGGTCGCCTCGTTGGGTGATCCGTCGGGCAATGCGTTGTTCCAGGTGAGAAGAACGCCGGGCTTCGGCGGGATCTTGATGCCGACTTCGGTGAAATGCGTCTCGCCGCCTGATTCCACCGCGTTGAGGAAAGCCATCGCCGTCCAGCTGCGCTGGCCGCCCTTCTTGCGCTCCGACTTCCAGTAATCCTCGCTGGTGTAGAACCAGTCGTTGTGCGGCTTGAACTGCTGCCCGGGCATGTAGCGCTGGCCCTGGATCGCCTCGCCGATCTCCGACTTCAGCCCGAGCAGGTCGTCGATCCGGCGCGACAGCCCCGCGACGAACGGGTCGCGCGGGTCGAGATTGCCCGAATACGACGTGCGGAAGCCGCTTGCGTAGTCGTTGTCGTAGAGCGTGCTCGGCTGGGCGACGGCGTCGATCATCAGGATCAGCCGCTGGCATTCCGCGGCGCTGAGGAAATCGCCGATCGCGAATATTTCGGCCTTGTCGGTCGGCACCTTGTAGGCCTGCGGGTCGGCCTCGAGCCGCTTGCGGACAGAGGCACCGACGCGTTTGAGCGCACCCTGATCGGGAATGATGGCAGTCTTCGTCATGGCGCTTTTCCTAAGCAGGCGAGCCGCGCGCTTCAACCCGTCGCTTGCCGCGCGCAGCGTCCATGCTACGCTGGGGCTTCAGACGCCAGAGCGAGGCAATCGAGATGCAGCAAGCGGTGCGTACGCGCTATTCGACCGGGGCGATGATCTTCCACTGGTTGATCGCCGTAGCGGTGATCGTCAACTGGCGGATCGTCGAAGCCGCGGAGCATGCCGCAGGGCCGGATCGCGGCGCGCTGATGGGTACCCACAAGGCGATCGGCATCACGATCCTCTTGTTCACGCTCGCCCGGCTGGCCTGGCGCTGGGTGCACCCCGTGCCGCCGCTGGCAAGCACGCTCGCTGCCTGGGAGCGGATCCTCGCACGCACCGTGCACGTGCTGTTCTACGTCCTGCTCGTCGGGCTGCCGCTCGGCGGCTGGCTGGCGAATTCCTACATGGGCAACGCGGTCGATATGTTCGGCGCGTTCGAATGGCCTGCCCTTCCTGTCGGCCCCGACCGCGAGACCGGCGGCGCGATCTTCGATCTCCATGCGACCGGCGGCAAGGCGCTCCTGCTGCTCGTCGCCCTGCACATTCTCGGTGCGCTCAAGCACACGCTGATCGATCGCGACGGCAACCTGTTCCGGATGCTGCCCTTCGGCACGCCCAAGGTCTGACGCAGAAACCCCCACCGGCTCGCACCGGCGGGGGCCTGCAAGGGGCTGCCGGGCTGAGAGACCCCGGCAGCTTCCGAAACGCGACTTACCAGAAGAAGTCGTAGATCACGTCGACCACTTCACCGCTGTAGGTGTTCACCAGCAGCACGTCGTCGTAGTAGCGGACCCAGCGATAGGGGCCGTAGACCTCGGGCAGGCGATACTGCCACGGATCGTTGATCCAGTAGCGGTTGCCGTAGAACAGGTTGCCGAGGCGGAAGCCGATGTTCACCCGGCTGTAGCTGTAGTTCCGGTACGGCGAATAGTAGCGCCCGATGCGATAGACGTTGCGGTTCGATTGGCGATAACGCTGCCAGTCGTAGCGGTTGTTGTTACGCCAGGTGCGGGTCCACGCGCGATAGTTGCGGTTGTCCCGCCGGTCATCCCAGCGATCGCGACGGTCTTCACGCCAGTCCCGGCGATCGTCGCGACGATCCTCGCGCCAGTCGCGCCGGTCGTCGCGCCGGTCCTCCACGCGGTCGCGGCGGTCGTCGCGCCGATCTTCGCGCCAGTCGCGGCGCTGTTCGACGCGGCGCTGATCCTGGCGGCCGTCGCGATAGGTGCGATTGCGGTCGTTGTCGCGATAGGTGCGGTTGCGATCGTTGTCGCGATAGTCGCGCTGCTGGGCGAGGCGCTGCTGCGCATCGCGTCGCTGCTCCGCCTGTCGCTGATCGACCTGCTGACGAACCGCACGCTGGTTTGCGGCGCGCTGGTTCGTGAGATTGCGACGATAGGCCTCGCGTTGCTGCACGACGGCAGCACGTTCGGTCTGCTGGCGAACGTTGGGCGCGGAGCGGTTGCGGTCGGGGCGGGCGGTCCGCGCCTGCGGGGCGCTGCGCTGCTGCTGCCGTTCGGAGCGCTGCTGCGAGCGGGACTCGCGCCGTTCCTGCCGACGCTCGCTACGGGCCTGGGCGCGATCGCCACGTTCGCGATCGGCGCGTTGCTGGGTTTCCGCCGCGGCCTGAGCCGGAGCGGGTAGGGCGGTCAGCGCCATGGCGGCCGCGAGGGCCCCGAGTGCGCTTCCCTTGAGGAATTGTGCAAATGTCATGGTGCGGTTCTCCGTTCGTCGGGAAACGCCGCGCCCACCACGAGCGGCCCCTCTGGTGAAGCAAGTGTTACGCCAATTCGGCTGACGCGAAACTGAACCGCGGATGATGCCTTTCGTTCATGTTCGGCGCCGTCAACCTGAATGTGTGGCATCGGGCTGCTCACGAAGCCACTCGCGCCACGGCGAGACATGGACCGGTTGTTACACTGTCCTGGAGAAGAAAAATTCGGGCTTCGACGGGCGTGGTGCGCGCGGTCGGAAAGATGCGGCGCGATAGCGGAAAAAGGGGCGGCGAGGGACATCGGGCGACGCTACGCAATCGACCACGATGTAGGAAAATGATTTCTCGCCCCCTCGCGAACCTTCAGCGGCGTTCGAACCCGCGCAGTGCTTCGCCCTCCGCCGCCCGCTCGTCGATCCGATCGACCCGCGCGCGCGGCGGCCCTTGGCGCATCGCCGCGACCATCCGCCCTACCGCCTCCGCCTCGCCCTCGACATGCGCCTCGACCGTGCCATCGGGCAGGTTCCGGACCCACCCCGTTACACCGAGCGGGCGCGCGGTATCGACCGTCCAGTCGCGGAAAAATACCCCCTGCACGCGGCCGTGGACGATGAGGTGGCGAGCGGTCATGGTCATATCGTCCTCCGCGGCAATGACGGGAGAGGGCACGACAGGACGGTTTTCAAAGCGGCGCGAACCCGAAATCCTCCGCGAGATCGCGCCACGTAGGGTTCTCCTCCTCGATCAACCGCAACTTCCACGCACGGTTCCACTTCTTGAGCCGCTTCTCGCGGATGATGGCAGGTTCCATTTCTTCGTGGACCTCGAACCAGACCAGCCGCTTGACGCCGTACCTCTTGGAGAAGCCGCCAAGCGTTTCATTACGGTGCTGGTGAATGCGGGTGGCCAGGTCCGAGGTAACACCGATGTAGAGCGTGCCGTTGCGCTGCGAAGCAAGGATATAGACGCAGGGCGTGCGCTCCAGGGCCATCGGCCAAACCTAGCCTCCTTGTTCCATTCCGTCATCCCCGCGAAGGCGGGGACCCAGAGCGAGGCAGCGCCAAAGCCAGGCTGGGTTCCCGCCTTCGCGGGAATGACGGGAATGGGGTGGAAAACGGACGCTATTTGTCGAAGCGTTGAGGAGCAGGAAGGGGCAGCAGCCTGCGAAGAGGATCGACCGGCGACAGGAACTCTGCATCTAAACGAAACTCAGACTCGTCCTTGCCGTCAATCATGGCCGCGTAAGAACGGCAGTAACAGAGGATGTAGTCCTGAGCCTGAGAGCGCACCCCACTCGTCTCCAACTCAGCAATAGCTTCTTCAAAGAACGGCTTTGCCTCAGGCGAACGGTGGTCGAGTATCAGCAGAGTTCCGTGAAATGCCTTATCCATCGGCCCGTTCACCAAGCGAAGCACCGAAGAGTGATGTCGGATCGCATCCTTGATGCGACCGCCCAAATATGCACGCCTCGCTCTAATGTATGGCACCGACGCGATCACTTTTCGCACTGTTACCGGAACGGCCATGCCTCGTTTGTAGCTGGTGAGTGAATGCCCGCAATGGGGTCGTAAGCGGCCTTGCCGCTCACGACCCGAATTGCAGAAACTACCTGGTCAACTTCTTGTACGCCAACCTTGTCGGCCGATCCGCAGCATCGCCCAGTCGGCGCCGCTTGTCTTCCTCGTAAGCCTCGAAGTTGCCTTCGAACCATTCGACGTGGCTGTTGCCCTCGAACGCGAGGATGTGCGTCGCGAGGCGGTCGAGGAAGAAGCGGTCGTGCGAGATGACCACGGCGCAGCCGGCGAAGTTCTCGATCGCGTCTTCGAGCGCGCCGAGCGTCTCGACGTCGAGGTCGTTGGTCGGCTCGTCGAGCAGCAGCACGTTGCCGCCGGTCTTGAGCATCTTGGCCATGTGGACGCGGTTGCGTTCGCCGCCCGAGAGCTTGCCGACGTTCTTCTGCTGGTCCTGGCCCTTGAAGTTGAACGCGCCGACATAGGCGCGCGTGCTCATGTCGTGGCCGTTGACCTTCATGTAGTCGAGCCCGTCGGACACTTCCTCCCACACGTTGTTTTTGGGGTTGAGGTCGTCGCGGCTCTGGTCGACGAAGCCGAGGCGCACGGTCTCGCCGATCTCCAGCTTGCCTTCGTCGGGCGTTTCCTGGCCGGTGATGATGCGGAACAGCGTGGACTTGCCCGCGCCATTGGGCCCGATCACGCCGACGATGCCGCCGGGGGGCAGCATGAACGAGAGGTCTTCGAACAACAGCTTGTCGCCATAAGCCTTGGTCAGCCCCTTGGCCTCGATCACCTTGCCGCCGAGACGCTCGGGCACCT
>CAMPGP010000072.1 GCA_946885545.1 uncultured Altererythrobacter sp. | reverse complement strand
GGCCGCGTCTATCGCAGCGACAGCGACGCGACGCACACGCCGATGTTCCACCAGATCGAAGGCCTGGTGATCGATCGCGACATCCATCTCGGGCACCTCAAGTGGACGCTCGAGACCTTCCTCAAGGCCTTCTTCGAGCGCGACGACATCGTGCTGCGGCTGCGCCCGAGCTATTTTCCCTTCACCGAGCCTTCGGTCGAGGTCGACGTGGGCTGGCAGAACGTGAATGGCCGCCGCGTGCTCGGTGGCGACGGCGATGCGCCGGGTCACGGGTGGATGGAACTGCTCGGCAGCGGCATGGTCAACGCCCGCGTGCTCGAATTCGCCGGGCTCGACCCGAGCGAATGGCAGGGCTTCGCGTTCGGCGTCGGCGTCGACCGGCTGGCGATGCTGAAATACGGGATGGACGACTTGCGTGCCTTCTTCGACGGCGACGGCCGCTGGCTCAGCCACTACGGTTTCTCGGCCTTCGACCAGCCGACGCTTTCGGGTGGGGTAGGGGCAAAAAGCACCGTGGGAGCGAAAGCATGAAGTTCTCGCTCGAATGGCTCCGGCATTTCCTCGACACCCGGGCCTCGGTGGCGGAGATCGCGGCTGCGCTCAACGCCATCGGCCACGAGGTCGAGGGGATCGAGGACCCGGCGGAAAAGCTCGCCGGTTTCCGCGTCGCCGAAGTGCTCACCGCCGCGCCGCATCCCGATGCCGACAAGCTGCAGGTGCTCTCCGTCTCGACCGGTGAGGGCGATCCGCTGCAGGTCGTCTGTGGCGCGCCCAACGCCCGCGCGGGGATGAAGGGCGTGCTCGGCTTGCCCGGCGCGGTGGTGCCGTCGAACGGCATGGAACTGCGCAAGAGCGCGATCCGCGGGGTCGAGAGCAATGGCATGATGTGCTCGGTGCGCGAGCTCGAACTGGGCGACGCGCACGAAGGCATCATCGAACTGCCCGCCGATGCGCCGGTCGGCGCGAGCTTCGCCGAATACCAGGCGACGAGCCCGGTGTTCGACGTCGCGATCACCCCCAACCGGCCCGACTGCATGGGCGTGATGGGCATCGCCCGCGATCTGGCGGCGGCGGGGCTGGGCACGTTCAAGCCGTTCGAACAGGCGGTCGTCGCCGGCGCTTTCCCCTGCCCGGTCGAAATCCGCACCGACGATCCCGAGGGCTGCCCGGCGTTCTACGGCCGCGTGATCCGCGGCGTGAGCAACGGCAGCAGCCCCGAATGGATGCAGCGCCGGCTGATCGCCGCGGGCCAGCGGCCGATCAGCGCGATCGTCGACGCGACCAACTACCTGATGCTCGCCTTCGGCCGCCCGGCGCACGCCTACGACCTCGCCAGGCTGAGCGGCGCGGTGGTGGCGCGGCGCGCGAAGCCGGGCGAAACGGTCGAGGCGCTCAACGAGAAGACCTACACGCTCGACGACAGCATGACCGTGATCGCCGACGACGCGCAGGTGCACGACATCGGCGGGATCATGGGCGGCGAGCATTCGGGCGTGACGACAAGCACCACCGACGTGCTGCTCGAAATCGCCTATTTCGATCCCGAGCGGATCGGGGTGACCGGGCGCAAGCTCGGCCTCGCCAGCGATGCGCGCACGCGCTTCGAGCGCGGGGTCGATCCGACGTTCCTCGACGACGGGCTCGCGATCCTCACCGAGCTGATCGTGCGCACCTGCGGCGGCACGGCCAGCGAAGTGGTGCGCGCGGGATCGCCGCCGGTCGAACCGAAGATCATCGCGTTCGACCCGGGGATGACAAAGCGGCTCGGCGGCGTCGAGGTGGACCAAGCCGAGCAGCGCCGTATCCTCGAAGCGCTCGATTTCGGGGTAAGTGCGGACTGGCAGGTGACCGTCCCGCCGCGCCGCCACGATATCGAAGGCCCGGCCGATCTGGTCGAGGAAGTTGTGCGCATCCACGGGCTCGACAAGGTCGAGAGCGTCGCGCTGCCGCGTGCCGAGGGTGTCGCGAAGCCGACCGCGACCCCGCTCCAGCAGGCCGAGCGCAAGCTGCGCCGCACCGCCGCGGCGCGCGGGCTGAACGAGGCCGTGACCTGGTCCTTCCTCCCGACGCCCGATGCGGAGCAATTCGCCGATGGCGCGGAGTTGTGGGTGCTCGAAAATCCGATCAGCGAGGACATGAAGGCGATGCGCCCCTCGCTGCTGCCGGGCCTGATCGCCGCCGCCAAGCGCAACGCCGATCGCGGCGCGGCGGGATCGCGGCTGTTCGAGATCGGGCGGCGGTATTTCCGCGGGCAGGACGGCGCGAGCGACGAACGCCCGACGCTGGGCGTGGTGCTGGCGGGCGAGAAGACCCCGCGCGGCTGGGCGCAGGGCAAGACGGCGATGTTCGACGCCTACGATGCCAAGGCCGAGGCCATGGCGCTGCTCGAAGCCGCAGGTGCGCCGGTCGCCAACCTCATGGTGATGGGCGAAGCAGGGCCGCAGTTCCACCCCGGCCAGTCGGCGACGCTGCGGCTCGGGCCCAAGAACGTGCTCGCCCGCTTCGGCGCGCTGCATCCCGCCACGCTCAAGGCGTTCGACATCGACGGGCCGGTCGTGGCGGTCGAGATCTTCCTCGACGCGATTCCCGAGAAGCGCGGCGGCAACGGCTTCGCCCGCGCCGCCTATGCGCCGCCCGCGCTGCAGGCGGTGACACGCGACTTCGCCTTCCTCGTCCCCGCCGACCTCGCCGCCGCCGACCTCGTCCGCGCGGTGCGCGGCGCCGACAAAGCGGCGATCGTCGACGCGCGGGTGTTCGACGTGTTCGCGGGTCAGGGCGTGCCCGATGGGAAGAAATCGGTGGCGGTCGAAGTGACGCTCCATCCGGGCGACAAGAGCTTCACCGACGCCGAAATCAAGGCGATTGCCGACAAGATCGTCGCCGCCGCGAGCAAGCAAGGCGCGGAGTTGAGAGCATGAGCAAGGTCGCATTCGTCACCGGGGCCACAGCGGGGATCGGCGAGGCGACCGTGCGTGCGCTGGTCGCGAGCGGCTGGCGCTGTGTCGCGACCGGGCGGCGCAAGGAGCGGCTCGATGCGCTGGTGGCGGAGCTGGGTGCCGACAAGGTCCATCCGGCGCTGTTCGACGTGCGCGATGAGGAGGCGATGGACGCGGCGATCGCCGCGCTTCCCGAGGATTTCGCCGGGATCGACCTGCTGGTGAACAATGCGGGCCTCGCGCAGGGCCTCTCGCCCGCGCAGGAGGCCGACCTCGCCGACTGGCGGACGATGATCGACACCAACGTCACAGCGATGGTCGTGCTGACGCGCAAGCTGCTGCCGACGCTGATCGAGCGCAAGGGCGCGGTGATCGCGATCGGCTCGGTCGCGGGCAGCTACATCTATCCCGGCGGCAACGTCTATGCCGGGTCCAAGGCATTCGCGAACCACTTCACGCTCGCGCTGCGCGCCGACCTCCACGGCACCGGGGTGCGCGTCACCAGCATCGAGCCGGGCATGGTCGAGACCGAATTCACGCTGGTGCGCACCGGCAGCCAGCAGGCCTCGGACGATCTCTACGCCGGGGTCCACCCGATGACCGGCGAGGACATCGCGAACACGATCAAGTGGATCGCCGAGCTGCCGCCGCACCTCAACGTCAACCGCATCGAACTGATGCCGGTAAACCAGGATTTCGCCGGCTTCCGGGTGGCGCGGGAACACCACTGACCGTCACCCCAGCGAACGCTGGGGTCGCTCTCGGGCATCCCGGACTTTGCCGCACCCGATCCCAGCTTTCGCTGGGATGACGAGAGAAGAGATATGACCTCCAACCGCCGCACCTTCGCGATCATTTCGCACCCCGACGCGGGAAAAACCACGCTGACCGAGAAGCTGCTGCTGCAGGGCGGCGCGATCCATCTCGCGGGCGAGGTCAAGGCGCGCGGGCAGGCGCGGCGTGCGCGCAGCGACTGGATGAAGATCGAGCAGCAGCGCGGCATCTCGGTCACCTCGAGCGTGATGACGTTCGAGAAAGGCGGGATCACCTTCAACCTGCTCGACACGCCGGGGCACGAGGATTTCTCGGAAGACACCTACCGCACGCTGACCGCGGTCGATTCGGCGATCATGGTGATCGACGCGGCCAAGGGCATCGAGCCGCAGACGCGCAAGCTGTTCGAGGTCTGCCGCTTGCGCAGCGTGCCGATCATCACCTTCGTGAACAAGGTCGACCGCGAGGGGCGCTCGATCTTCGAGACGCTCGACGAGGTCGCCGATGCGCTCGCGCTCGACGTCAGCCCGCAGGGCGCGCCGCTGGGCATGGGCGGGCTGTTCAAGGGCGTGCTCGACTTCGCGACCGATTCGGTTGCGATCCCCGAAGGCGCGAGCAAGGAATACCTCGGCAAGCGCGAGGCGCTCGGCGAGCTGCCGGAAGAGCTGGCCGAAGAGATCGAGCTGGCGCGGATCGGCTATCCCGAATTCGACCTCGAGGCCTATCGCAACGGCGACCTGACGCCGGTGTTCTTCGGCTCGGCGCTCAAGAACTTCGGGGTCGAGGAGCTGATCGACGCGATCGCCAAGTGGGCCCCGCCGCCGCGCCCGCAGCCCGCGGGAGAGGAGCAGATTTCGCCCGAGCGCGACGAGGTGACCGGGTTCATCTTCAAGGTCCAGGCGAACATGGACCCCAACCACCGCGACCGGATCGCGTTCATGCGGCAGGTCTCGGGCACCTTCAAACGCGGGATGAAGCTGACGCCCTCGGGCCTCGGCAAGCCGATCGCGATCCATTCGCCGATCCTGTTCATGGCGCAGGACCGCGAGCTCGCCGACACCGCCGAGGCGGGCGACATCATCGGCATCCCCAACCACGGCACGCTGCGCGTGGGCGACACGCTGAGCGAGAAGAACGCAATCCGCTTCACCGGTCTGCCCAACTTCGCACCCGAGATCCTGCGCCGCGTGGTGCTGCGCGATCCGACCAAGACCAAGCAGTTGAGGAAGGCACTCGACGACCTCTCCGAAGAGGGCGTGATCCAGGTGTTCTACCCCGAGATCGGCGGGCAGTGGATCGTGGGCGTGGTCGGCCAGCTGCAGCTCGACGTGCTCGTCTCGCGGCTCGAGGCGGAATACAAGGTCGAGGCAGGGCTCGAGGCCTCGCCCTTCGCCACCGCGCGCTGGATCCGCGGCGAGGCGAAGGCGATGGACGAGTTCGAGAGCTTCAACCGTGCCAACCTCGCCAAGGACCGCGACGGCGACCTGGTGTTCATGGCCAAGAGCCCGTGGGACGTCGGTTACCAGCAGGAAAAGAACCCCGAGCTGGTGTTCTCGGCCACCAAGGAAAGATAGTCACTGCCATCGTCATCCCCGCGAAGGCGGGGTTCCAGCCGCCCTCATGGTCTTGCGACGACATGGCATGGGCCCCCGCCTTCGCGGGGGTGACGGGGTCGCAGACTTGCGGTAATCCGTCGCGATGGCCGATTTCACCGAGACGCTGACCGACGAGCACGTCGCGATGATCGCGCGGCAGCCGGTGTTCTTCGTTGCCACCGCGGCGGAAGGCGCGCGGATCAATCTCAGTCCGAAGGGCCTCGACACCTTCCGCGTGCTCGCGCCCGATCGCGTCGCCTGGCTCGATCTCGGCGGTTCGGGCAACGAGACGAACGCGCACCTTCTGGCGGATGGGCGGATCACGCTGATGATGTGCAACTGGGAGCAGCCCGCGCTGATCCTGCGCATCTACGGCCGCGGCCGCCCGGTGCTGCCGGCCGATCCCGAATGGGGGGCGCTCGCCGCGCACTTCGCGCTGCTGCCCGGCACGCGGCAGATTTTCGACGTCGCGGTCGAGAGTGTGCAGACGAGCTGCGGCTGGGGCGTGCCGCTGATGGAGTTCGAGAAACCGCGCGCCACGCTGGTCAAGTATCATGCGCAGGCCGATCCGGCGAAATGGGAAGCCAAGGTCGCCACCCGCACCCGTAGCATCGACGGCCTGCCGACACGCCCGACCGACCGCTATATCGCGGGCGATCCGGGCACAAACCGCGCCTGAGGGGCGTTACTCCCCGCGTGCACCTGACTTTCGCGAGCTACAACATCCATAAGGCGGTGGGGACGGACCGGCGGCGCGATCCCGACCGGATCATCGCGGTGCTGCGCGAGATCGACGCAGACGTGATCGCCTTGCAGGAAGTCGACCGGCGGATCGGCGACCGGGCCAGCGTGCTCTCGCGCGCGGCGCTCGATGACACGCCGTGGAAGCCGGTCCACCTGGCGAAGCGCCCGCGCAGCCTCGGCTGGCACGGCAACGCGATTCTCGTGCGCCGCGAATTCCACGTGCTCGAGGCCGAGCCGCTCGACTTGCCCACGCTCGAGCCGCGCGGCGCGGTGCGCGCGGACATCGACTGCGGCGAGGGGCGCCACCTGCGGGTGATCGGCACCCACCTCGATCTCTCGGGCCTCAGGCGGCGCGACCAGATCAAGGCGATCCTCGGCCATCACGGACGCTGCGAGCGCGAATGCCCGACCGTGCTGATGGGCGACTTCAACCAGTGGGGCAGCCGTAGCGGGGCGATGCGCGAGTTCGGCGACGGGTGGCAACTGCTCGACCCCGGCCGCAGCTTCCCCAGCCGCCGCCCGGTCGCGCGCTTCGACCGCATACTCGCCTCGCACCACTGGCACGCGGGCGAGGCGGGCGCGCACCACAGCGCACTGTCCGCGCAGGCCTCCGACCACCTGCCGGTCTGGGCCCGCCTCAAAATGCCCACAAAATAGGCACAGCCTAACAATTAGGCAAAAATAGTGTAGCGCACGAAACACCGTTTCGCTGAATCCCTCTGCAAAGACAGTAAATTTCCCGTCTGGCACGGCTTTTGCTGCATGTGCGAAGCCGGTGATGTTCCGGTGGGAAACAGGGGGGATCGATGAAGTTCATCATCGCCATCATCAAGCCGTTCAAACTAGACGAGGTGCGCGAGGCCCTGGGGGCCATCGGCGTCGCCGGCATGACGGTCTCGGAAGTGAAGGGCTTCGGCCGCCAGAAAGGCCAGACCGAAATCTACCGCGGGGCCGAATACTCGACCAACATGCTGCCCAAGGTGAAGATCGAGATCGCCGCGAGCGACGACCTCGCCGCGCAAGTGGTCGAGACGATCATGCAGACCGCCAGCACCAGCAGCATCGGCGACGGGAAGGTCTTCGTGTTCGACCTTGCCGAGGCGACGCGCATCCGCACCGGCGAAACCGGGGACACCGCGCTGTGATCGCGGCCAGAGACAAGAGGGACCACACGATGATCCGCAAGACGCTTTGCGGTGCGGCTGCGCTGGGCGCCGCGCTGCTCGCCGCCGCGCCCGCTGTCGCGCAGGAAGCCGCCGCCGCCGTGCCCAACCCGGGCAACAACGCCTGGATGATGACCGCCACGGTCCTCGTCCTGATGATGATCCTGCCCGGCCTCGCGCTGTTCTACGGCGGCCTGACGCGGCAGAAGAACATGCTTTCGACGATGACCCAGGTCGGCGCCGCCGCGGCGCTCGCCATGCTCATCTGGGTCATGTGGGGATACGGCACCGCCTTCGGCCCGAACGGAAATTCGTTCTTCGCCTGGGGCAACTACTTCCTGAGCGCGGTGACGCCCGATTCGACCGCGGCGACCTTCTCCGACGAGGTCATTAGCGAATACGTCTTCGTCAGCTTCCAGATGACCTTCGCCGCGATCACCGTCGCGCTGGTGCTGGGCGCGACGGTCGAGCGGCTGAAGTTCTCGGCGGTCATGCTGTTCACCGCCATCTGGCTGACGCTGGTCTATTTCCCGATCGCGCACATGGTCTGGGCCGGCGGCGGGCTGCTGTTCGACATGGGCGCGCTCGACTTCGCGGGCGGCACGGTGGTGCATATCAACGCGGGCGTCTCGGCGCTGGTGCTGGCGATGTTCCTTGGGCGTCGCCGCGGCTACCCGGCCGAGCCGATGCCGCCGCACAGCCTGACGCTGACGATGGTCGGCACCGGGCTGTTGTGGGTGGGCTGGTTCGGCTTCAACGCCGGGTCCGAGCTCGAGGCCGACGGGATCGCCGGGCTCGCGATGATCAACACCTTCGTCGCCACCGCCGCGGCCGCGCTCACCTGGATGCTGATGGAGCGGCTCGCCGGGCACAAGGGCAGCGCGCTGGGCTTCTGCTCGGGCGTGATCGCCGGTCTCGTCGCTGTGACCCCCGCGGCGGGCAACAGCGGGCCGTTCGGCGCGATCGTGCTCGGCATCGTGGCGTCGGCAGTGGCCTACTACGCGGTCGCCAAACTCAAGCCGAAGCTCGGCTACGACGATGCGCTCGACGTGTTCGGCATCCACGGTGTCGCGGGCATCGTCGGCGCGATCGGCACCGGGATCGTCTATTCGCCCGCGCTCGGCGGGCCGGGCGACGCGGCCGAATACGTCATGGGCAGCCAGGTGACGACGCAGGTAATCGCCGTGGTCGTCGCCATTGCCTGGGCTGCCGTCGGCACCGCGATCGTAGCGACCATCGTGAAGGCGGTGACCGGCCTGCGTGTCTCCGAGGAAGTCGAAGTCGACGGGCTCGACATCGGCGAGCACGGGGAGCGCGCCTACAACTGATCGACAAGTTTGGCGGGCCGGGGGATCCTCTCCACCTTCGGTCCGCCTCACAGTGTTCCTCCTGCGAACACCGACTTTATGGACCGGAGCTAGCGCTCCGGTCCTTTTTTCGTTGGGATTGTTTGGTCGCGCCCGCAAACGCCGGGCGGCGGGCATCCGCCCGCCTTGGCTTCGCGGCATAAGCCGCGGCGCGCGGTCGCGCTTGCGGTTCGCTGGTCGCGAACCGGGATTTCGCCAAACGGCAATGGCCGGGAAAGGTCCGGTCGGCGACTAGCCGATCGCAAGGCCGACCGGCCG
>CAMPGP010000071.1 GCA_946885545.1 uncultured Altererythrobacter sp. | reverse complement strand
CAAGATCGGCGCGATCGGCGTGCGGGTGCGCAAGTGGGTGACGATGCACGGCTTCTCGGTCAACCTCGCGCCCGATCTCTCGCATTTCGCGGGGATCGTACCCTGCGGTATAGCCGAATACGGCGTGACGAGCCTCGAGCGGCTGGGGGTTACGGTTGCGCCGGAGGAATGGGACGAGGCATTGGCGGCGCGCGCCGACGGGTTCCTGCAAGGGCTCGCGCGCGCCTGTGGAGTGAAGGCATGATGCGTAAGACGATTGCGATGGCGGCTGCAGTGGCTCTGCTCGGGGCATGCGACAGCGGCGCCGACGCGCCGGCCGACGAAGGCGCGGCCGAGGGCGAGGTCCTGGGCGGGACGATCAGCGACGACATGTTGCCGCTCGATACCGTGACCTCGCAATCTCCGCCGCTCCGCGCCGCGCCCGAGAGCGGGGAGGGCGGCGCAAGCGAACCCGTCGCTGCAGACGATGGTGCTACCGAAGAGGCGGCGGCCGATGCCTCGGAAGAACCGGCGGAGGAGGAACCCGCCGCCCCCGCTCCCGAAGAGAGCGAAGACGACGGGGAGTGATCGTCAAGCCGCGACGGTCTCGTCCATCACGGGATAGTCGATGTAGCCCTCGGGCCCCGGCAGGTACCAGCTCTGCGGCACATTGCGGTTTGGCGCCAAGTCCGCGCCTGCGCGGATGCGTTCGGCGAGGTCGGGATTCGAGATGTAGGGGCGACCGAAGCTGATCGCGTCTGCCTTGCCATCGGTTACGTCGCGATCCGCCTGCGCCGCGTCGTAATCCGAATTGAGCACCAGCGGACCGGTGTAGATGCTGCGGATCAGCGGGCTCTGCTTCGGAACCTCGGTGCTGCCGAAGGTGCCTTCCGGCCCCGGCTCGCGCAGTTCGAGGAAGGCGATGCCGAGACCCTGCGCCACCTTCGCCGCGGCGCCGAACGTCGCCGCCGGATCGCTGTCGTCGCACCCCTGCGTCTCGCCGTTGGGCGACAGGCGCAAGCCGACGCGACCTGCACCCCAGACATCGATCATCGCGGTCAGCACTTCGCGAAGGAAGCGGGTGCGGTTCTCCACGCTGCCGCCGTATTCGTCGGTGCGCAGGTTGGTCGAATCGCGCAGGAACTGGTCGACCAGATAGCCATTCGCGCCGTGAAGCTGCACGCCGTCGAACCCGGCCTTCTTCGCGTTCTCGGCGGCCTTGCGATAATCCTCGACCACGCGCGCAATCTCCTCGACCGACAGCTCGCGGGCCTGCTCGTAATCCTTGCGCCCTTCGAAGGTGTGCGCGTGGCCCGGGGCCGTCGTCGCGCTGGCCGAGACCGGCGCCGCGCCGCCGAGGAAGTCGGGGTGGACCAGGCGGCCCATGTGCCACATCTGTAGCACGATCAGGCCGCCTTCTTCGTGCACCGCATCGGTCGTCAGCTTCCAGCCCTCGACCTGGTCATCGCTCCACACGCCGGGCGCGGCAGGCCAGCCGAGGCCCTCGACGCTGATCCCGGTCGCCTCGCTGATAATCAGGCCCGCGCCCGCGCGCTGGCGGTAGTAGGTTGCCATCATCTCGTTCGGCACCGAGCCCGGCTGGGTCGAGCGGCCCCGCGTCAGCGGCGCCATCAGGATGCGGTTGCGCGCCTCGAGCGCGCCCATCTTCAGCGGCTGGAACAGGTTTTCGTGCATGCTGGATAGCCCTTTTTGCTGTCGCGAATTGCGTTTGGAGCTAGGGGCCGGACATGGCCGGTGCAACCGAACCAGTTGCAGAGAAAAACTATCAGGCAAGGGCCTGGCACTTTGCCGCGCTCCTTGCCGGCAACGCCGCGTTGGCGCTGGGGCCCTGGTTCGTGCGCATGGCGGATACGGGGCCGGTCGCCGCGGGATTCTGGCGAATGGCGATCGCGCTGCCGGTGATAGCGCTGCTCGCCTGGCGCGCACGGACGCCAGAGCCGCTCGACCGCCGTCTCGCGCTGCTCGTTGCGGCGGCTGGCCTGTTCTTCGCCTTCGATCTTGCGAGCTGGCACATCGGCATCGAACAGACCCGGCTCGGCAATGCGACGCTGTTCGGCAACGCGGGCAGCGTGATCCTGATGACTTGGGGCCTTGTTGCGCTGCGGCGCATGCCGGGCGGGCGCGAATGGATGGCGCTCGCAGCGGCGATCGGCGGGGCGGCGATCCTGATGGGCCGCAGCCTCGAGATCTCAGCCGCCACCCTGGTCGGCGATCTGCTGTGCCTGCTGGCGGGCGTGTTCTACGCTTTCTATCTGATCCCGGCGCAGAAGGCGCGCGCGAGCCTGGGACAGTGGACGGTTCTGATGCTGATCGGGCTTGCCTCGGCGCCCGTGCTGCTGGCGATGGCGGTCGGGCTGGGGGAGCCGGTCTGGCCCGGCGCCGTGGGCTGGTGGCCGGTCGTGGGGCTCGCGATCTCGAGCCAGATCGTCGGCCAGGGCCTGCTGGTATATTCGCTCAGGCACTTCCCCGCGCTGGTGATCGGGGTCGCGCTGTTGACCCAGCCCGCGCTGGCTGCCGTGGTCGGCTGGCTGGCGTTCGGTGAAGTGCTCGGCGTGCCCGACATGGCGGGCATGGCACTGGTAGCCTGTGCGCTGCTGCTCGCCAAGATGGCCGAGCCGCGTGCGACGCGTGCGGTGCTCAGCGAGGGATAGAAAGCAGGCTGTCCGGCCTCACCAGAAGGCCTGCAGGAACATCGCATATCTTTCCTCGACTTCTACAAGGTCGGGGCCGCCCATCTCGAGCCGCGCTTGCTCGACCAGCTTGGTCCCCTGGTCTCGGAGCATTTGCCGACGCCCGGGATCGCCGACCGGCGCTGCGGCGGTGCGCAATGCGTCCAGCATGACCAGAGCGGCGTTCGGATTGGTGGCGACCGAGTTGCGCAACGCGCCGAAGCCGCGTTGGAGGAAGTGGTAGTAGGTATCGGGCAGCGGGTGGACATGCTCGCCGTCGGGATGGTCCTCGCATCGGCGCTTGAGATCGCGGCGGCCGATTTCCGCGGTGGCCGCGCCGAGCCAGTGAATGGCGGTGATGGCCGTGAAGGGATCGTTCATCGCCGGCGAAAGCGCGCGCAGACCGATCTCGACCAGCTCGTCGATGAGGAACTGCGGATCCTGCGTCGGGGTGCGGTTCGGACCGATCGTGAAGGCGCGGTTCGTCAGGTGTTCGAATTCGTCGTCCGCATGGCCTTCGCATACGCGCACCAGGGCCATGCCCGGATGGATGAAGTCTCCCGTGCGCACTTCGAGCGCAATCGTGCATTCCGCCTTTCGCGCTATGTGTTCGAGTTCGCCAAAATCGATCAGCTGAACGTAGCCCGTGCGCTCGGTCGGGAGCGGCGTGCCATTCGGGGCTGGCTCGAGTTCGCCCCCGGCATGATCTTCGGGATAGTTGTCGCGAACATCCGACAGCAGCCTGCGGCCGATTTCTTCGAGCACGGTGTTGATGTGGATGCTCGAGGGGATGTGGTTGAGGAAATAGACCAGCACCGCGACCGATAGTGCCATGAAGAGATATGCGACCAGCAGCGAAAGCTGCGGCACGAAGCCGGGAAGCGCGGTCGCCACGGCATCGCCTGCGCTGGCCGCCACCTCGTCTTCAGCGCGGATCGTCCGCAGCACGGTGATCGCGTAGACGAACGTGCCGATGAAGGTCGCCAGGCTGAGCTGGTTGCCGCGATCCTCCATGAAATTCGTGAGGATGCGCGGGCCGTAGTTGCCGCTGGCATAGACCACTGCCGCGATCGTGATCGAGAACACGGTCGATGCGACCCCGATCATCGATCCGGCGATCACGGTGAGCATGTTCGCCGCACCGTCCGGACGGGCGGGAACGATCACTTTCATATCGTTGATGAACTCGGCCATGCCCAGCCGGTCGAGCTGGACGAAGGCGAACGCCATCACCATCCCGGCGAACGCGAAGATCGCCGGGTAGAACCAGTAATTCGCGTTCAGTCGCGACCAGTACCAGCGCAGGTCCACCGTCATGCGCGCTCAACGCTCCTCGTGCCGATCAGTTGCTTTCAGTCCTCCTGCGCCAGTTCCTTGTTGAGGAACGTCAGCAACAGCGCGGCGCGCTTGGCATCCTCGGCATGGTCCGCACCGACCGAGTGGCCGCCCTCGCGATACTCGTGGTAATAGACCGTCTGGCCCAGTTCCTCGTGCCGCGCGGCCATCTTGCGCGCGTGGCCGGGATGGACCCGGTCGTCGAGAGTCGAGAGGTAGTAGAAAGTGGCCGGATAACCTTCGACATCGCGCAGGTTCTGGTAGGGCGACCACTCCTTCATGAAGGCCCAGTCCTCGGGCACTTCGGGGTTGCCGTATTCCGCCATCCACGAGGCGCCTGCGAGCAGCTTGTGATAGCGCTTCATGTCGTCGAGCGGCGAGCCCGAGATGACCGCGGCGTAAAGGTCCGGCCGCTGGTTGGCCGCCGCCCCGACGAGCACGCCGCCGTTCGAACGGCCCGAGATGCCGATCCCGTCCGCGACCGCGAGGTCGTTCGCGATCAGGTCCTCGGCCACGGCGTGCAGGTCGTCGAAGCTGTTCTGGCGCTTCTCGCGCAGGGCATCCTCGTGCCAGCCCGGGCCGTATTCGCCGCCGCCACGGATATTGGCGAGTACG
Source organism: uncultured Altererythrobacter sp. (assembly GCA_946885545.1). Next base: position 4,287 of record CAMPGP010000071.1, on the reverse strand, counting down.
TAGGCGTGCCCTTCCTCGAGCCAGAACAGCGACAGCGGGCCGCTGCGATAGGGTTCGGCGGTCAGGTACTTGGGCGTCTGCGCCGCGCGGAAGCCGCCGTAGGCGTGCATCAGCGTGGGCAGCGGGCCTTCGGCATCCTTGGGCCGCGCGATGTAGTAGGGCACGTTCGTGCCGTCCTTCGAGGTGGCGAAGCGCTGCTCGACGGTGAACTTCGAGGCATCGAACTGCGCGGGCATCGCGTCGACCACGGTCGGCGCCGCGCCCGGGATGGCAGCGTACAGCGTCGGCGGGGTCAGCATGCCTTCGACCGTCACCATCGCCATGTCGCTGCTGCCGCTGGTGGCGGCGAGCGAAAGCGTGGAATTGTCGGGCAGCTCGATCGCCTCCTGCGTCCACCCGTCCGCGCCGGGCGTCAGCGCGATGAGCCTGCCCGAGACGTCGTCGAGCAGCTTGATCCACAGCTTGCTCTCGGACGCGGCGACTTCTTCAAGCGCCTGCGATGCGCGCGGCGTGAAGACCAGCGAGGGCGACGCCTCACGCCCCGCGACGATCTCGGCCAGTGGCCACGATACCAGCGATCCGGCGGGGAAGGTCGTGCCGCCCGCTTCGAGCGCCGAGTTCAGCTTGGCGATCATCCGCCCGCCGAGCACGTCCTGGAACTGCGCATCCTCCGGCAGCGGCAGCGCGACGGTCGAGCCATCTTCGCGCACGAGGCTGACCTGGTTCGTCCAGAAGCTTGGCGAGACGTTTGCGAAGCGCCAGCGCGTCTCGCCGTCGAGGATCGAGAAGCCACCCGCACTGACCGCATCCGCGGCCGCTTCGGCCACCAGCGGCGCATCGTCGAGCTGCGCGCCGCGCTTCCACAGCCGGATCTGGCGCGGATAGCCCGAGGTCGTCATCGAGCCTTCGCCCCAGTCGGTCCCGACCATCAGCGTGTCGGTATCGAACCAGGCAACGTTTGACTTGGCGGCGGGCAGGGTGAATCCGTCCGCGACGAATTCCCCGGTCGTCACGTCGAATTCGCGCACCACGTCGGCATCGGTGCCGCCGGGGCTCAGCGACACGAGGCAGCGGGTATATTCGGGCGCGAGGCAGTTGGCACCGTGCCACACCCAGCTCTCGCCTTCCTCCTCGCCGAGCGCGTCGACATCGATCAGAACGCGCCACTCGGGCTCGCCCGCGAGGTAGCTTTCAAGCGAGGCGGTGCGCCACAACCCGCGCGGATTGTCCTTGTCGCGCCACAGGTTGGTCACCTGGTCGCCCTGGATCGCGGTGGGCATGGCGATCTGCCGCTCGTCGTCGAGAATCTGCCGCGCCCAGGCCTGCGCGATCGCGAACTCGGGCTCGCCGACCAGCTTCGCCTCGGTCGCCGCGTTCCATTCCTCGGCTTGGCGCAACGCCCGCTCGCCCTGGATGTCCTCGAGCCAGATATAGGGGTCTTCGCTCGCCGCATCCTGCGCGATCAGCGCGGTTGCGGAGGTCATGGCAAGGGCGGCGAAAGTCAGGCGGGCGATCATGCGGCGGCTCTCCTCGGGGAATTTTGCCGCCTTGCTAGGCAGATGCGCGCGCGAGGGCAACGCCCGCGCCCGAAGTTCGAACGCCGTCGGTCGATCAGATCCTGCCCAGATCGCCCTTGCCTATCGTTCCGCTGGCCATCTCCAGCATGCGGTCGAGGCTCCGCTTGGCCTTGAGGCGCAGGCCTTCCTCGATCTCGATCCGCGGTTCCAGATCGCGCAGGCAGGCGTAGAGCTTCTCCATCGTGTTGAGCGCCATGTAGGGGCAGATATTGCAGCTGCAGTTGCCGTCCGCACCGGGTGCTCCGATGAAGTTCTTCTCCGGCAGCGCCTTTTCCATCTGGTGGATGATGTGCGGCTCGGTCGCGACGATCAGCGTGTCGCCGGGGAAGGTCTTGGCGAACTGGAGGATGCCGCTGGTCGAGCCGACGTAGTCCGCGTGATCGATGATCGTCGGCGGGCATTCGGGGTGCGCGGCGACCGGCGCATCCGGATATTGCTGCTTGAGCTTCAGCAGCTCGGTTTCGCTGAAGGCCTCGTGCACGATGCAGACGCCGGGCCAGAGTAGCATGTCGCGGTTGAACTTGCGGTTGAGATAGCCGCCGAGATGCCGGTCGGGGCCGAAGATGATTGGCTGGCTCTCGGGGATCTGGCTGATGATCGTCTCGGCGCTGGAGCTGGTGACGATCACGTCGGAGAGCGCCTTCACCTCGGTCGAGCAATTGATGTAGGTCAGCGCGATGTGATCGGGATGCGCCTCGCGGAAGGCCTTGAACTTCTCCGGCGGGCAACTGTCTTCCAGGCTGCACCCGGCATCCATGTCGGGTAGCACGACGATCTTTTCGGGGCTGAGGATCTTGGCGGTGTCGGCCATGAACTTGACCCCGCAGAAAGCGATGACGTCGGCGTCGGTGTCTGCGGCCTTCCGGCTGAGTTCGAGGCTGTCGCCGACGAAATCGGCGAGGTCCTGGATATCGGGCGTCTGATAATAGTGCGCCAGGATGATCGCGTTCTTCTCCTTGCGAAGGCGATCGATCTCGGCGAGCAGGTCATCGCCGGTGGGCAGCTTGGTGTCGAAAGCGGTCATGTCGTGTCCCGTTGCGCGTTCGCTTGCGCATATAGTGACAACGGGCGTGAAGGCGAGTGCGTTCCGGCTGCGCGGCTCGCGGTCAGGGGAGGTAGGCCGTTATCGGCCGCTCGGCTCCCGGGCTCCCCGCCAACACTGCATCGGTGATCGCGACGCCAACGCTGCTGTAGGCGACGAGATCGCCGATTGCCTGCGCGGCCAAGATTGCTCCCGCGCCCCAGAGCCACGCCGGATGCACGCGCCCGTGACGGCGCAGGTCGGCGATCATGCCGATCAGCGGGAAGATAAGCGTCAGGAGCACGATGAGCCGCCAGGCGTGGGGCACCAGCAGCGGCATCGGCAGCAGTCGCCCGAGACCCGGCCCGGTAAGGATCGCCATCGCGCAAAACATCAGCCGCCGGTGCCATCCGGTGTAGCGGCGCCGCGTCAGCGCCGCGCCGACGAGGCCCGCGAACAGCACCAGCATCAGCGAATTGCTTATCAGGAATTCGTTCTGGTCGAAGAAGAACGGCCCGCCCGTCCGCCGCATCGATCCGACCATGATGACGAAGCCGAGCACGACCATCACCGGCACCAGCACGAGCGACAGCAGCCCGAGCCGCCGGTGCAGCGCGACGTTTCCGCTCGCGATCAGGCCGTTCTGCGCGACGTAGAACGCCAGCCAGCTCATGAACACGACCGCGTGCATGTGATAGTAATAGGGGACCGCGAACGTCGCGCGGCCCATCGCGAGGTTGAGCGAAAAGCCCGCGACGACGACCGTCGCCATGACCAGCGCCATTATGAAGAAGAACCGCCGTTCGGCAAGCTCGGCGCTCTTGCCCGACGGTATGAATGTCCCTGCTGCGGTTGCCATCCTTCCCTCCCGGAAGCCACGGCGACCCGGCGCGCGTTTTACTATGCGCGCGGCAGCGAGAAAAGCGTCAATTCGCCGCGGCGGGCGCCTGCTCTCCGTCGAAGGTGACGGTCACGGTCGCTCGGTCGTAACCGGCAATCTGTAAGGGAATGGCAAGGTTCTGGCGCACCGCGTCCTTCGCGGCGTTGCGCGCGAGCGCGAGGACCTCGGCATTTTTCGCGAACTCGCTCGCCTTGCGCTCGGCCTGCTCCGAATTGTTCTGGCTGAGATCGCGCGAGGCGTCGCGGGTGATGAACACGCCGTCCTGAAACACGCGCGCGCGCGCTTCGTCGAGGTTGGGCCGTGTGGTGCGGAGCTGCGGCAGGCGCACGGAGAGCCGCTGGGTCTCGGGATTCCAATCCAGCCGGTCGCGCCCGACTTGCGACAGGTCGACCCGGTATTCCACGGTCGCGGGGATGATCATCGCCTGGCGTGAGCGCAGCACCGGTACGCCGAGGACGCCGCGCGTGTCCTCGCTCTCGGCCACGACCTCGAAGCGCGAGGAGAACACCGTGAGCGAGTTCTGCTTCTCGAAAGCGAGCATCGCGCTGCCCACCGGATCGCCTTCCTCCTGATAGAAGAAGGCGCGCCAGCCGAGCCATGCGGCGAGCGCGATCAGCCCGATCACAATCATCCACGGCACGCCCTGAACCAGGGCAAGCGGCTTCTCGCGGCGAACCTCCGGGTGGGGATCGGTGTCGCGGGGCTTCGATTTCAGAGGGTTCGCCATATGTCACCCGAACGGCCGACCAGCCCGCGGCGTTCCAGATCGACCAGATGCGCGGTTACGC